>NZ_MJGC01000098.1 GCF_001746915.1 Desertifilum tharense IPPAS B-1220 | reverse complement strand
TTCCCCCCACCTCCCCATCTCCCCATCTCCCCATCCTCTTCCCCACTCAGCACTCAGCACTCAGCACTTTGCACTAACGTCCCCCCAAGCTAGCGGCTATAGAGTTGCGTGAGTTGACGGATGCGATCGCTTAAATCTTCTGTCAAAAATTGAGAATCTGTAAACCGCCACCGCCAGTTTCCCTTACTTTGGGATGGATCGTTCATTCGGGCGCGGTTATCGAGTCCCCACAAATCCTGTAGGGGGATAATGGCAATATCGGCGACTGAGGCTAGGGCGAGGCGAATCAACTCCCAGTGAATTTCCGTAATTTCTCGATCGTGGGATTTGCCGATATAGGCTGCAAGATGTTGTTTTTCGGCTTCTGTGGCTTTCTGCTGCCACCAACCCATTACAGTATCGTTATCGTGGGTTCCCGGATAGACAACTGAGTTTTGCCGATAGCGATGGGGCAAATAGGCTTCTGTTCCCGCCTCGCCAAACGCAAATAACAAAATTCGCATTCCCGGAAACTCAAAGCGATCGCGCAAAGCTTCAACCTCTGGGGTAATCGTACCCAAATCTTCTGCTAAAACGGGTAATTCTCCTAACTTTTCCCCCAAGGTTTGGAAAAACTCCACCCCCGGAACCTTTACCCATTCCCCGGCTAGCGCTGTGGTTTCTGTTTGGGGAATGCGCCAATAGGCCTCAAACGCGCGGAAATGGTCAATTCTGACAATATCTACGTACTGCAACGTTGCCTGAAACCGCTTAATCCACCAAGCATACTGCGTCTTTTGCAAGTGTTCCCAGTTATAAACCGGGTTGCCCCACAGTTGGCCGGTTTCGCTAAAGTAGTCGGGGGGAACGCCTGCTTGCCAAGCCACTTCTAGGGTTTGCGGATCGAGGGCAAAATTGGTAGCATTCGCCCACACATCGGCGCTGTTGTAGCACACATAAATCGACACATCGCCAATAATTTGAATATGGCGATCGTTAGCATAGGTTCGCAGGGCTTTCCACTGTTCAAAAAACTGGTATTGCACGAACTGATGAAACCGAATCCTCTCTTTGAGGGTTTCAGCTTTGGCTTTCAGGGCTTCCGGCTGGCGACGCGCTAAGGCTGGTTCCCACTGATTCCAAGACCGTTCGGGGTTTTCTTCTAATAACGCCATAAATAGCGTATATTCATCTAACCACCAGGCCTGTTGCTGACAAAAGGCTGCAAAGTGAGGTTGGACGGTAGAGTCTTGCCAGAAGCGATCGCAAGCCCGTTCGAGTAACTTTTGTTTCAAGGGAATAACGCGATCGTAGTCTACCTCGCCGTATACCGTTGCCTTCTCAGAAACCGGGGTGAGTTCTGTCTGTTGCAATAACCCCTGTTCTACCAGTTGTTCCAAACTAATCAACAACGGATTCCCAGCAAAGGCACTGTAATTCATCGTATAGGGCGAATGGTAATAACCAATGGGCCCCAAGGGCAGCACTTGCCAGTAAGTTTGACCGCTTTTCACCAAAAAGTCTACAAACTCGTAGGCAGACTGCCCCAAATCGCCAATACCAAACCGCCCCGGTAAACTGGTGGGATGAAGTAAGATGCCACTACCGCGTTTCAAAGCCATACAAATCGCTACACTTGGGAAAACTGCCTCTAACTGTACCGAACTGTATGGGCTGGCGAACTCTATCGCAAATCAGATTGCGGCTTGCAAGACCTCCGCGATCGTTCCTACTATTTGGTCAATGTGCGATTTTTCCACAATTAAGGGCGGCGAGAGGGCGATAATATCCCCGGTTGTCCGAATCAGTAACCCGCGTTCGTAGCAGCGCAAAAAGACATCAAAGGCGCGGGCGGTGGGCTTGCCTGCAATCGATTCTAATTCAATGCCCGCCACTAATCCTAAGTTTCGCAAATCAATCACATGGGGCAAATCGCGCAGGGAATGAATCGCCTCTTCCCAATAGCCTGAGAGGGATTTAGCCCGTTCAAATAATCCCTCTTCTTCGTAAATATCGAGGGTGGCATGGGCGGCGGCGCAGGCGACGGGATGACCGGAATAGGTGTAGCCGTGGAAGAATTCAATGGCGTTTTCCGGGGCGTCCATAAAGGCTTGATAAATTCCCGGACGGGCAAACACGGCCCCCATTGGCACGGTGCCGTTGGTTAACCCCTTGGCGGTGGTCATTAAGTCGGGCATGACGCCAAAATATTCTGTTGCGAAGCTGGTGCCCAAACGCCCAAACCCGGTAATTACTTCATCAAAGATTAGGAGAATGCCATAGCGATCGCAAATTTGCCGCAAGCGTTCCAAATACCCCACGGGTGGCAATAATACCCCCGTCGATCCGGCAACGGGTTCGACAATGACGGCGGCAATGGTTGAAGGATCGTGCAACATCACCAGCCGTTCTAGTTCATCGGCTAAATGCGCCCCCCACTGGGGTTGTCCTTGACTAAAGGCGTTTTTCTCTAAATTGTGGGTGTGAGATAAATGATCGACTCCTGGAATTAAACTGCCAAAAAACTTGCGATTGGCAGAAATCCCCCCCACAGAAATCCCCCCAAACCCAACGCCGTGGTAGCCGCGTTCTCGCCCAATCAGCCGGGTACGGGTTCCCTCTCCCCGGATGCGATGATAGGCTAGGGCAATTTTAAGGGCTGTATCCACTGATTCTGAACCGGAGTTGGTAAAGAAAACATGGTCAAAAGCCTGGGGAAGCATGGCGACCAGGCGATTCGCTAACTCAAAGGCGATGGGGTGCCCCATTTGAAAGGTTGGCGAGTAATCTAGGGTGGAAATCTGCTGATAAACGGCTTGGGCAATTTTTTCGCGACTGTGGCCGGCATTGACGCACCACAAACCCGCCGTTCCATCCAGAATTTGGCGACCGTCCACGCTGGTGTAGTGCATCCCGGCGGCGCTGGCGAGTAAGCGCGGTTGGTTTTTAAATTGCCGATTGGCGGTAAACGGCATCCAAAACGCCTCTAAATTTTCTGGCGTCCAAGAATGAGATTCTGGAAGGGGGGTTTGGGTAAAGTTGTCCATGTTGATTAGAAAGTTTGGTCTATATCATTCCTTATCTTAAAAGACAAGGGTATTCATCAATTGTGTCAGGTTTTAGAGACAATTCAACGGTTGGCGATCGCGTTTTTTCATTAAAGTACAAAAAAGCCAATATTTAGCTCATATTTTTTGATGAAAAATATCAATCCTAAAATCTTTCAGGATTTATTTTTTCTCTTAAAAGAAAGGCATAGGATTAAAACAGAGTGAATTATACAGACTTTATATGAAAAGGAAAGTGACCCATGTTTCAACAAACCTTAGAAGATCCAGCAGCCCGTACTGAATTATCCGCTCCGCCCACCTATGGATTGGAAAACTTAGGCTTTAAAAACTTAGGTCGCGTTTATCGCAACCTCTGCGTTCCCGAACTGATTGAACGAGCTTTAAAAAACGGAGAAGGAAAACTGGCTGCCAATGGGGCATTTTGCGTCAATACTGGCAAATACACGGGGCGATCGCCAGAAGATAAATTCATTGTCGATGAACCTGGCGTGCATGGCGAAGTCCATTGGAACCAGGTCAACGTTCCCCTACCCGTTGCTAATTTTGACCTCCTCTACAAACGGCTATTAGCCTACATTCAAGGTCGAGATTTATATATTTTCGACGGCTTTGTCGGAGCCGACCCTAAATATCGCATGGGCGTTCGCATTATTAATCAACTCGCCTCACAAAACTTGTTTGCCCATCAACTCTTTTTACGCCCAAATTCTGAAGAATTAGCCCAACATCACCCAGATTTTACCGTCATTGCCGTTCCAGGTTTGCAAGGCGACCCAGAGATTGATGGCATTCATAGCGAAGCCTTTATAGTCGTAAGCTTTGAGAAACGCTTAGTTTTGATTGGCGGTTCTTACTATTCCGGAGAAATCAAAAAATCGGTCTTCTCCTGCATGAACTATTTCATGACCAAACAAAACGTTCTGCCCATGCATTGCGCCGCCAATATGGATCGCCACGGGAATACGGCGCTGTTTTTTGGGCTGTCGGGAACAGGAAAAACCACCCTTTCTGCCGACCCTAGCCGTCGCTTAATTGGCGATGACGAACATGGTTGGTCAGAAGACGGAATTTTTAACTTTGAGGGCGGTTGCTACGCCAAAACCATTCGCCTGTCTCGGCAGCAGGAACCGGAAATTTGGCAGGCGATCCGCTTTGGGGCGATGCTGGAAAATGTGGTTCTAGACAAACAAACCCGCATTCCCGACTACGATGACGCCCATTTGACGGAAAATACCCGCGCCGCCTATCCCGTAGAGTTTATCCCCAATTGCGTCGTTCCGGGCATTGGCGGACATCCCAACGCCGTGATTTTCCTGACGGCTGATGCGTTTGGGGTTCTACCTCCCATCGCCAAATTAACGAACCGCCAAGCCATGTATCATTTTATGTCTGGCTATACGAGCAAACTAGCGGGCACCGAACGGGGAATTCGCGAACCGCAGGCCACGTTTTCTGCTTGTTTTGGCAAACCGTTCCTCCCCCTAGCGGCAACAGTCTATGCCGAAATGCTTTCTCAACGGCTGATGCATCACAATGCGGCAGCCAATGTTTACCTGGTTAATACGGGGTGGACGGGGGGACCCTATGGGGTGGGCAAGCGCATTCCCATTCGCGATACCCGTGCAATGGTTTGGGCGGCGCTGAATGGGGAATTGGATCGCGTTACCTTCCATCCCCACCCGATTTTTAAGATTTTAGTCCCTGAAAGCGTTCCAGGCGTGGATAGCAAAATTCTCAACCCGCGCAATACCTGGAACGATCCAGCCGCCTATGACGCTCAAGCCAAGTTACTCGCGCGTCGGTTTGTCAATAATTTTCAACGGTTTACGACGGCAAAACCCGAAATTATTGAAGCAGGCCCCAATCCCAATTAATCAAAGTTGGGGAGAATTTTTCCCTAAACTCGCAAGAATTGGAGGGCGTTTTTATCCCCTCCAATTCTCGGACGATGATGGGTGTTGGACTGACTAGGAACGACGCACTAAATATTTGCCGTAGTAAAGGCTAAAATTCCAGAAATTCAAGGCAAAACGCAGGGGTTGAGGGTAGGAAGAATGCGCCAGTTGAGGGGGTTCGGTTTCGGTCGGTAAAGGCTGGCGTGCGGGAAGATGGCTGTAGTATAAAATTTTCATAAGATTGATGCTCGGTTAAAGGACGGGTAGGGTAATCTTTGCCCAGACTTTCAGTGAGTTTGGGCAATGCCTTTTCAGGGTTTTAGGTCGTTCTATGCAGGGCTAGGGTATAGATTTATTGGTAATAGCGCTGTTCAAGCCAACTTCGCAGATCGTTTTCGGAAGCTTGTTGGGTAGAATGTCCCGTGAGCGGATCGTAGGCGCACCACCAGGTATTTCCCCACCGATCGGTTTTGTGCCAAACTCGCAATTGAGGCTCGGCTGTCAGACTTTCTAAAAAGTCTTGCCCTAGGTGTTGAAGCTTGGCAAACCAACCTGAAAGGATTGAATCAATCCCTCTTGTTCCAAGGTGGGGAACGGAGCGAACTTCTAGAACCTGAAGAGGAAACGCTTGATGATGAGTTTTCATTAGAGAGTTCCTCCAAAAAGATTCGTAAACTCTTGTTTGAGCTTCTATATTGAATGTAACGACGATCGTTGAAATAAACAAAGTATGATATTCATATATTTCATGAAAAATTTTCATAGAAAAAAGCGCGATCGCATTCTCGGTTTTGGGAAGCCTAAGACCAAGCGGACATCACCCCTATGGATGAAATTAATACCAGTCGAATCAAAACTTCTCAGTTGCGAGCTTTAGTGGCCGTTGCCGAGTGCGAAAATTTTAGCGAGGCGGCTCTGAAGCTGGAGATTACCCAATCAGCCGTCAGTCATGCGATCGCCACTTTAGAAGAAGAACTGGGCGTCCCCCTGTTCTCGCGGGGGCGTCATGGCGCGTTTTTGACGCCTGCGGGCGAACGGATCGTTACCCACGCCCGCGCCGTTTTGGGCTTGTTGAAACAAATGGTTCGGGAAGCCAATGTCGAAAGAGGCTTGCAGGGAGGACGGGTGCGCGTGGCCTCTTTCCGCAGCGTCGCCACCCATGTCTTACCGGGAATTATTGCTCGCTTTCGCGATCGTTATCCCGATATCAGCATTACCATTACCGAGCATATCGACTACCTCGACGTGGAACAAGCCGTTCGGGAGGGACGCGCCGATATTGGGTTTACCTATCTCCCCACCTCCGAGGGTTTAGACAGTTGGGAAATTCTCCGCGATGATTATGTCGCGCTGCTTCCCCCCTCAGCAAGACTGGCAGGCGACCAAATTAGCTGGCAGCAATTGGCGTCTTATCCCCTAATTTCTAGCGGTTCCGGAAATGCTTGCGATCGCGCGATTCGCAACTATTTAATGACTTCCGAGGTGCCTTTAAACATCGCTTACGAAGTTCGGGAAGATTCCACCATTGTCAGTATGGTGTCCCAAGGCCTAGGTGCAGCCGTTTTACCGCGCTTGGCAGCCGAACCCCTCCCCCCTGGCATTCGCGTCTATCATTTACCCGCGCCGTTTATTCGGATTATTGGGGTTGTGGTTTCGCAAACCGCCTTGCTGACACCCGCCGCTTATGCCTTTTTAGATGCGGTCAAAGCCGCAGTCCCACCACCCCTATCGGCAGTGTAAACAAGACTGAGCAATTGATTGACGCTCTCTTAAACGCAGAGTTAGCTTGGTAGCACCTTCCTCTATTTCTTTGGAGCCAAGTGCATGGGCTTATTTGATAAACTGCGCGGCAATGTGCAAAAAACCGAAACCACCCTGGGGCCGGCAGAAGCGTTTGCTGCGATCGCCTTAATTGCAGTCGCTTCTGATGGTTACATTACTGACACGGAATGCCAAGCCCTCAGTACCACGCTAGCTCGAATGCAGCTTTTCCGCAGTTATCCCAATGATGTGATGCGAAGAATGTTTGACAAGCTGTTAAGCATTCTGCAACGCGAAGGTTTAGAAGTCCTGTTTAATGCTGCTACAGCCGCCCTTCCTCACGATCTCAAAGAAACGGCGTTTGCTGTCACTACTGATATTGTGTTAGCTGATGGTCAAGTGACGAGCGAAGAGGAAAAACTGCTCAACGATCTCTACAGAGTCCTAGAGATTCCTGAAGACCTGGCAGTCAAGATTATTGATGTGATGCTGATTAAAAACAAAGGATAAGCCGCCTTATCGCATTTTTTGATGGGATGAGATCCGGCACGATCTCTTTCAATCTCTGGGATTGAAAGATCTGAAAAACCCCGCGTTGATTAAATGGCAATTTTTGCCCCCGTTTGTCTCATGCAGAGAACGGGGGCTTTTTTCAGGCAGAATGAGGGGGGGGAATTCTGTCCTAGGGAGTGGGTATGCCTTTTGAGTACGATCGCACCATTCGCTTTGCTGAAACCGATGCAGCAGGCGTCGTTTACTTCGCCCATGTTTTAAGCTTGTGTCACGAAGCCTACGAAGCTTCCCTGATTGCGGCAGGCTTTGAGCTTAAAAGCTTTTTTCAGAATTCCGAGCAAGCCTTCCCTATTGTCCACGCTAGCGTTGATTTTCGCCGCCCGATCTATTGTGGCGATCGCGCTTTCATTTCTGTGGCTCCTCAAAATTCTGAAAACAGTAGCGAATTTAACATTTATTACGAAGTTTTCATTAAAAATAAGAGTGTAGCCGTTGCTCAGACTCGCCATGTTTGTATTCACCCCAATCAGCGATCGCGCCAACCCTTATCGCACGAGATATTACAATGGATTAAGCTTTATCAAGTTTGATAATCTTCCTTGAGCTATTGCTGAAGAATCGCACAATATCTTAATATTTAGTTAACTTAATGGATTGATAGCCCTCAGCAGCGTCTTGATGAGGGGGCTTTTACAGGAACTTACGCACAATGACAATTGAACAAGACTTTTACAGCCATATCCGCAGTTTAGGATATTGGGATCGGCTAGAGGACTGGACTCACCTACATGCCCATGAGACTGAAAAAGGGTCAAATCCCCACACCACCGAAGATCCAGAAATGATGTATCAATTGATGTGGCTGCTGTGTTCGACGAATCGACGCCAGCGTTTAAGCGCAGTGGATGCCCGCATTCTCGATCGTACCGCAGAAGACTTAGTAAACAAAGGATACACGTTGCCCTCAACCAAGTCCTATGTTAAATATCTTTGGGAGCAAGTCTACTCTCAGGAAATGGCTCAACAATTAACCGTAGATGAGCTTTAATTCAAAGAGAACCCGTATGCCTCTTTGTTGCCTCTCACTCAATTCCTGCAAAGCTTGCAGTCGGCACCGTTTGGGTTTTCAAAAACCAAAAAACGAGAAACTTTATCGGCGTTGGTGACTGAGTGCAATCGCAAGAAGTTGTTCGCGGTTAATTTTGCCTTGAGCATTGCGAGGGAGAGAATTGACAGCCACCCATAATTTAGGGTGCTTGTAAGCGGCTAATTGAGAAGCGATCGCACTTTTAAGTGTAGCGGGTTCCACCTCAACAGAACCGGGCACGTAAACGGCGGTGACAACTTGTCCCCAGTCTGAATCGGGAACTCCTAGAATACACACATCTTGCACCTGTTGGGTTGCTAAAATTGCCGCCTCTACCTCCGCCGGAAACACATTCTCGCCGCCTGTAATAATTTTCTGACTGTTGCGTCCAATAATATATAAGTAACCCCGTTCGTCGAGATACCCTAAATCGTCAGATTGAAAGGTGACAAGGGGCGAGTTTAGCGGGAAGTTATCTTGATAATACCCCCGCATTAAAGAGCGAGATTCTAGGCAAACTATCCCCATTTTATTCGCGGTTAATGCTTCCCCAACCTCGCTAACAATCATAATCTTGGCATGGGGCAAAACTTGACCGCAACTCCCATTTCCCTGAAGAAAGTCATGGGGTTTTAAGCTGGCAATTTGCGAAGCGGTTTCTGTCATACCATAGGTTAAAGCAAGGGGAATTTTAGCCTCTCTAGCCGCCATTAATAGCGCCTCCCAAGCGGGGGCACCCCCTAGAAATACGACCCGAAATTGAGCCAGCCATTCTGATTGATGGGTTAGCAGGCGTTGCAGTTGAGTGGGAACTAGCGAAATGAAAAAATCTTGGGGGTTGAAGTTAGGATTGAGTTGCTTAAACGACTCTATAATAATGTTTCCCCGCGTGAGAAATGAGCGCATAAACTGCATTAACCCACTGACATGATAAAGGGGTAAAACGCAATAGGAATGGATAGGAAGTTGTCCGAAATAATCGGATAATCCTTGAACGGAATGAGATAAAGTTTCCCACGTGTGAACCACAAAGCGAATTTTACCCGACGATCCGCCCGTGGGAATCATAATAGCAAAGTCGGGCAATGGAGGGTAGTCTATAAAAGTGCGATCGCCCTGATTTAAGCCAATCCAATCAGAGCCGATTTCTTGCTCTAAAATGGGATAGTCTCGGCTCAATCCTGGGGGACAGTTCCCTAAAATTAGATGCGGTTTAACCTCCTCAAAAACTTGCTGCCATTCCCTCTGTTGCCAAGCCGGGTTGCAGATAAAAACCGGACAGTTGGCAGAAACACAGGCTAAAAAACCGGATAGAAACCGCAGCGGATGCGACTCAATTAATAAAATCTTAGGCTTCTGGGGCAACTGCATCAACGCCCCCGATAAACGCGCTGTCAGTTGCCAAAGTTGCTGCGAAGCGGGGGGCATTTCTAAACCGCAGACTAACCAATCTTCTCGACTTCGGTCTTGCAACTCCTCTAGAATATTTACACTTGGCATTGCGGTAAAACTTCAGCCTTTAACCAATGATTGACTCCAAACCCAATGGCATAATTGGGATCTGATAATTCCGTTGCCAGTTTCAAGGCGGCTTTTCTGCCCACTGGCGTTTCAAAAACAGAGGAAAAAACAGTGCGAATTTGAGTTTGCTGGCAAAACTCGCGCAAGTCTTGCGGGATGCCCACAATACTGGGTTTAACCACAAAAATACCGCGCCAGCCGCGATCGTAGCAATATTTGATTTGCGTTAAAGTAGCTACCGATTCATCGAGGGCGAGGGGCGTTTGATACTGTTTGCTGAGGGCTAACAACGCATCAAACGAATTAACTGGCAGCGGCTGTTCGAGAAATTCAATGGCTAATTCATCGCAAACGGCTAACCACTGGTTAGCACCTTCCCAGGTTAACCCCGCATTTGCATCCAACCGGAGTTTAGCGTCTTGGGGCAACATTGGCGCGAGTTGGCGAACCCAATTAAGTTCTTGTTCTAGGGAATAAACGCCTATTTTCCATTTAAAAGTACGATAGCCCTGTTGCCAGAGGGAGTGCCAAGCCGATAGCGCCTCTTCTCCGGCAGGTAATAAAGCGCTAAACGCTGGCGTAGTCAGGGGAGGAGAGGGGTTTTGCAAATCTTCCCAAGCGGAATGAAACCCAAATTGACAGGCTGACAGACTATCCGGAATTGCCCAAAAATCTGACTCATTAATTTCTGTGGAAGATTGACGACAATATTCAACGGCTTGGGCTAAGGTTTCCGAACCAAACCACGGTAGCGGGGCAATTTCTCCCCAACCCACTCTCCCGGTTTCATCGCTTAGACGGAGAATAATGCCTTCGCGTTGTTCCCAAATGCCATAGCGCGTTTGCAAGGGGGGATAAAAGGGATACTGATAAACCTGAAACTGAAGTTTGTAAGGCATTCATCAAACATTGGGAGTTGTGACTGTTGAGTGAAAGGGTTGAGTTTTGTTTTAATAGCGAACGCCACCAAAAACAGCCAACTCAAAGACTTTAAAGTAACAATCGACCTCTTGAAAACCAATTTCTCGCAACCACTGACACTGAACTTCTACAGGGGCGAGAATATTGGCTATTTTATCGTCTCGATAAACAAAGCGCTCGGCTACTTCTACTTTACTAGCTGTTTTCCCTTGGTCTTGATGCCATTGATACAGGGAGTCTACTAATAATTCATTGAATAGCGACTCCACCCACGGGGAAGATGAAGCCACATGTTCGATATTGAGAAAACAGCCTTTCGGTTTGATGAGTTGATAGATTTCGCTGTAGAGTTGGCGTTTGCGAGTATCGGGGAGGTGGTGAATGCAATAACCAGAGATTACCGCATCAAAAGGTTCTAAACCTTCGCACCATTGCGAGTCGTGTAAGTCTGCTTGGCGAAACTCCACATGGACGCTTTGCGATCGCAATCGTTGCCGCGCCTGTTCTAACATGGGTTCAGAGAAATCAATCGCCGTCACAATGGCTTGGGGATAGCGCATCAAAATCGCCTGAGTCAGCACGCCATCTCCACAACCCAAGTCTGCCACGCGCTTAACCTGGCTGCAAGCGGCCTCTACCACCCGCAAAGCCACATGAATTTGTTCGGATGCAAACGGAATACCGCCGCGCACTCCCGTCAAAAACTGATTGACGAGAGTTGGATCTTGCCATACCTTATCAGTTCTCATAGGGCGATCGCACTTTCTTAGGACATTGGTATCCACCCTAACGCAAGAACGACATCTACTTGTGAGGGACTTGTAAGCTAGAGTGGCAAAAAGAGCAAACGGAATCTGTCGCCCATTATATGAATGCGTTGATTGGCAAAACCCTACAAGGGGGAAAATATACCCTAGAGCAAGAATTAGGACAGGGCGGCTTTGGCGTTACCTTTAAGGCAACCCACCATTATCTGCATCAAGTCGTCGTCATTAAAACCCTTAACGATTCGATGCGCCAGCATCCCGACTTTGCCAATCTTCAGCGCAAATTTCAAGATGAAGCGCGGCGGTTAGCGGCTTGCGTTCATCCCCATATTGTCCGCATTAGCGATTACTTCACCGAAGACGGGTTGCCCTACATGGTCATGGATTATATCCCAGGCCAAACCCTGGCTGAGGTGGTTTTTCCCGACCGACCCTTAGCAGAGGCGATCGCAATTCGCTATATTCAACAAATTGGGGCCGCTTTGCAAGTGGTGCATCAACGGGGGATGCTGCACCGCGACGTTAAACCCCACAATATTATGCTGCGCCAAGGGACTCAAGAGGCGATTCTGATTGACTTTGGGATTGCGCGAGAATTTACCCCCAACGCCGCCCAAACCCATACCAACCTCGTCTCGGAAGGTTACGCGCCCCTAGAACAATATTTACCCCACGCCCCGCGCACCCCAGCAACGGATGTTTATGGACTGGCGGCGACACTCTACGCCCTGGTGACAGCCCGCGTGCCTATTGCTGCTATTTTACGCGATCGCCATCCCATGCCAGCCCCCCGCGACCTCAACCCGCAACTGAGTGCCGCCCTCAACCAAGCGATTATGCGGGGAATGGCCGTAGAATCCCAGTATCGCCCGCAGCGGATTGAAGATTGGCTGGCGCTTCTCCCCAGCAACAGCCCGCCCCCAGTGGCTAGCCATTCCCCCAGTACCGCCGCTACCTTCGCCGTGACACCCCAAGCCGCCCCAGTTGCAATTCCCCCACCGCGCAAGTCTGCCAACGCCCTGCTGTTAGCCACAGGGGCCGTTATTGCCTTTGCCACCTTAGCCGTCGGGGCCGCCATTTTTCAGGGGCGTCAGCCGGAACCCATCGCCTCGCCTCCGAGTTCGCCAGCGCCGACGGTTACGCCAACGCCTCCCCAGGCTATCCCCTCGCCGATACCCACCCCAACACCAGAACCGCCAGCCCCATCGCCGGAACCCACACCCACACCGGAACCCACACCCCCGCCGCCCGTGGTAGAAGTCCCCTCTCCTACCCCTTCTCCGCCACCGCGCCCCCCACAACCGCAACCCGATAATAATCGACCCAATGCCCCCGTGCGCGGGTATCCGGTAGGCACTTCTGAAAATGAGATTTTTGCAGCCCTTGGAGAACCTAACCGGGTTTCTGACGGGTTGTGGAATACTAGGGCGATTAGTTACAATCTGCGAAATCAACGGGTGAATTTAGGCTATCTAATCGATCCGAGTAGCCAACAAGTTCGCCAAACGGAAGTATCCTTCTCTCCTTCTATTGATGCGTTAACCATGCAAGTCACCCTGAATGGGATGTTTGGCGGAACCGCCCCCGTTGAGGTGTTAGATGGCTTAGTAGGGGTTCAGCGTCGCCAGTTTGATGAGTATCCTTTCAGTACGGGAAATCTAGAGGGGGTGATTCAGCGCGATCGCGAAAATCGCATCTATATTGGAATTTGGGACCGCAATCTGAAAAACTGAACCCAGGCGCAAAGGGGGTTGATTGAACTTAGTTGCGGGGTGACAGCGCCTACAACCTCATCACAATCTTAGATGCGATCGCATCTGAAGATTAGCTTTATTCTTACTTTTGAGTTGCCTTTCAATTCAATCCCTCAAGTATCCAGCACTACGTTGTTTGAGGTTCCTTGAGTTTCCAAATGAGGCTAGAAATAAAATTTGTGAGGATATGGGCGACGATGGGAACCAGTAAATTACCAGTGGCTAAGGCACTATAGCCAAACACTAAACCCACCGCCGTTGCCCACACCACATAAGACCATTGATTATTACCGCTGAGGTGCAGCACGCCAAAACAAATGCTCGATAGAATTAACCCCGTGACATTTAAGCCAATGGCGGGTAACATCACGCCCCGGAACAGTAACTCTTCGCTTAAGCCGGGAAGCAAACCTAACCAAATTAAATCGGGAAATACGAGCGGTTTTAAGACTAAAGTTAGGTAAAAATCTGCACTCCGCCGATAAGCCGGCCAGAGGCGATAGACGACCGAACTTGCTGCCGTAATCCCTAGCCCAATGCCTGCCCCTAATAGTAACTCTTGGGGAGACCATTGAACGGGTAAAATGACCACAGAATCGAAACGCAGCCACACCTTAGCGACAATCAGCAACAGAACGGCTGTCACCCCCATTGCAATTAGCACTTGCATTCGGGATAGGGGTTCGATATCGGGTTTATCGTTACTCATAGGGGTTGTAACATCGGCACGCAACTACAGTCGAAGATCGTTGAGTTAAGTTAAACTTCGCAGCGACGAAATTTTAGGACTCAAAGCACTGGGGTGAATGCCTGCACGATGGGCGACTAAAACGCCCAAAGCCTCTAAATACGAGTTGACTCGCAGGGCTTTGATGCCTAAAGGCTCTGGAGGCGATCGCATGGCGGTTTGGTTGTCGCCCACCGCAATGATTTGCGCCGGGGTTTGACTCAAACTCAGAATGCCACTACCACCGCACGCCGTTGCGGGAACCACCACAGCATCAACTTGGTTGACCCATAAATCGCCTGCGAGAGGTCTATCTTCTAGAGTAACAAACTGCGGGGCGCGACTTAAGCCCACTAAAACGCAAGGCAAGAAGGTATAACCCAACTCTTCAGCAGCCGAACGCGGGGAGATATCGGGATCGAGGGGGAGGGGAAGCAAGGCGGGTGCGTGGGCGCAGGGAATGCGAAATTGGCGAACCACCAAATGACTAATCACGGCTTCCGCACCCCCAATCGGGTCTACCCCTTGACCATAGCGATAATTTTGTAGAGTTTCGCTACCACTATCATCCGGGAAACGGGCAACCACTGCGATCGCAGTAGCTTGGGCTTGCTGAATCAGCCGTTCTGCGGCTCGTAGGAGGCTGTCTGGGTTGCCAATCGTTCCCCAACTGCTCCCCCCCTCAGCTTGGCGCAACTCCACGTTTAACGGGGCATCGGTAACGATGTAATCGGTTAAATGGAGTCCCAAGGTAGCGCGAGTTGCATCCGCCGCTTGCAGGTGACGCAGGCGCAACTCCGGTTCAATGGCACAATCTAAAATTAAGCCCACCCGATTTTGCACCACCGGACGCAACCCCCAAACCCCGGCGGCGAATTGGTCTAAGCCGTAACCTTCGGTATACAGCGCATTGGGTAAATTCCAATACAACTGAGCGCCATTGAGGACATTAGGATGGGTAATTAGGGTATCGGCAATTTGCGCGATCGCTCTAGCAACAGGCAACGCATCCCCCGCATATCCGCCAATCCTCGCCCCAATGCCCGTAGGCACCATTAGGACAACAGTGTAAGAACGTTTTAGCAAGGTTTACCCTTCAGCCGTTACAACCGCTTCCACGCGAACCTTCTGGCGTTCCTCATCCACTTCAGTAATCGCCCAACGCAGCGGTTCCCCCCGTTTAGCTAATTCTGCCTCAATTTCAGCTTGCAATTGAGCAGGCGTTTCCTGCAAATCCATCTCTGCGCTAATAAAATGCGTAGTCATCGTCATTTATCCTCGGTAAATACAACTGGGAAAAGAGGGTGGGGAGGTGGGGGGATGGGGGGATGGGGGGAAACTTCAGACTCAACACCCTGTTGAGACTCAGCACTCTTGAACCCACTCAGCACTTAGAGAAGCACTCAACACTCTCTTCCCACTCAGCACTCAGCACTTTACACTCAGCACTCTTGAACCCACTCAGCACTTAGAGAAGCACTCAACACTCTCTTCCCACTCAGCACTCAGCACTTTACACTCAGCACTCAGTTAGTCTTTCCCAAACTGGCGATTGTAAACTTCTTCTTCTTTTTCAGTAATAATTTTGAGATTAGAGCGCGGATAGGCAACGCACAATAAAACATAGCCTTCCGCTTGTAATTCGGTGCCGACTCCCATACCATCGGTTTGATCGACTGTCCCTTCTAAAATCTTAGCGGCACAGGTTGTACAAACTCCGGCATGACAAGAGCTAGGCAGATCCAATCCCGCCGCATCTGCTACGCTCAAAATGGTTTGATTTTCGGGAACTTCTAGAGTGTGAGTTGTTCCTTGATGTTGAATTTCAATCGTGTACGTGTTAGCCATAGATCGAGGTAGCTTGGGTCATTCCCCCAGCGAAACAGATAGAGCTGTTGTCTCTTTGTTTAAGCTCGTATAACCTGCTGTTGATTCACCATTTTGTGCCAGCAGGCTATAGCAGTTAGCACTTGAGACTACAGCACCTTGTTATTGTTTCACAAAATGGTTCTTCTTAGAAGCGAAAGCAGGCGAACAATTGCTGAGTTGCCTAAAAGTCTAAGAAAAGCGACTTTCGCTGCCAAAATAAAAGCCTAATGCTGCACTCACCAGCGTTACCTGGGAAGTCCAAACAATGGTTAAAATTTCTCGATGCCGCTCGGATTCGCCGGTTTCTCTGCCGCGATCTACAGTAATATAAATTCCAATCCCAATTAAACTTACGGTTAGCAGTCCCAACAAATAAATTGCCAACCAAGTTCGCGTTTTCTCGCGTTGAGTGGCAATATCAATGGGAGTTGATTCTATTTTAATGGAAGGTAAGTTTGGGGTTCTTCCTTGGGTTCCTGTTAACTCATCTAGATCGAGCGGCCTATCGTTTAATGGCTCAAGATCTCGCATGATAGGTACTGACTCCTATGAATTGGCGCTACTGGGGAATCGCTTCAATATTAACGGTTTTAAGACTCCCTTGAACTGTATTATTCACCATTTCGCCAATAAAAATTTGCTTGCCGTCGCGCGTTTGACGTTCGAGATAGTCTGCTGTAATAATGGCGTGTTTGAGCGCCGCAGTTGCACTGATATTGCGAGCATCCGCTAAACGTTTGAGGATGCTAATTTCTTCATCAGTCAGTTCAACAGTAATATGGTGAGTTGCCATAGGCTGAATGCAGCAAAGTGCTGAATTGAAAGGGCTAAATGCTGATGGACAATCCTCTGAGGCGTTGAGTTAGGTTTAACCTTTGTGACGATAGCGAGATCGAGAATTTAAAAAAATACCCCTGCTAATCAACAAGGGAAGGCTTTCTGAATGGGATTGACCGCAACGCCGTCTTGCCTCAGTTTTTGACCTGGTTAAAACCAGGTGGGTACCATTTGCCGTAACTTAAAGTTTCCGAGTACGCGCTCGGTCTACTGCCGTTACAATCCTTGAGGTTCCCGAATAACACAAAGCATAGATCATAAAACAGTATTGGCAGTCACCAACGCCGCAGTCTAATCCGATATCCATTCTAGCCGGAATTGACTCAGACGGCGACTCTAAACTTGGAAAAAGTTTAAAGTTCTGCCGGGGGATACCAAATCGCTTCTATTTTCTCAATTAGAGCGATCGCCTCTGAGCGTTTCCCCGTTTCTAACAATACCGTGACGTGACCGAGTTTGCGTCCCGGTCGGGCTTGGTTTTTGCCGTACCAGTAAACATGGGATTGGGGAATCTCCGCTAGCTGCTGGCGTTGGGGAAGATACTCGCTATCGGCTTGTTCGTAGCCTAACAGATTCACCATCACCGCCCCCGGACAGTTTAACCCCGAATCGCCTAGCGGTTGCTGACAGACTGCCCGTAATTGCTGCTCAAACTGGGAGGTATGGCACGCATCTAGCGTCAAATGCCCGGAATTATGGGTTCGCGGGGCAATTTCGTTCACTAAGACTTGCCCATCGGGGGTTAAAAATAACTCAATTCCAAAGACGCCAACGACTTCTAGGGCATTGAGAAGGGTCGTGGCGATCGCCTCCACTTGTTCCCAAACCGCTACACTAACCTCAGCCGGAGCATACACCCAGCGACACACTTGTTCTACCTGTTGCGTTTCCACCACCGGGAACACCCGCACCTCTCCGGAAAGATCCCGCGCCGTAATGACGGCTAATTCGCGCTCAAACGGGACGAACGCCTCTAGTAGGGTGGGGGTATTGCCTAACCGATTTAACGCGGTTTCTAGCTCAGTGCGATCGCGCAAAATAAACGTTCCCTGCCCATCATACCCATGCCGCCGCGCTTTGAGAACGGTGGGAAAAGGCGATCGCGGATTGGGCAATTGCAGGTTATCCCTCTCCACTGCCACAAATTCCGGTACGGGTAAACCAATCTCGCGCAGATAGCGGCGTTGTTCGTATTTATCCAACAAAGGGGCTAAAGCCGCCAAACGCGGGCGAAACTCCACCCCGCGACTCGCTAGCGGTTGCAGGGCAGCTAAGTCAATAAACTCATTCTCAAAGGTAATCGCATCGCAGCGTTCGGCTAACCTGGAAGTGGCGCTAGCATCATCCACGGGGGCAAAAATCGCATCCGCCGCCGTCGCCACCGCCGGATCGTCAGGGCTAGGGGTTTGTACGATTAATTCTACACCCAACTTTTGGGCGGCCCCTGCCATCATCCAAGCCAATTGTCCCCCACCAATCACGCCGACACGCTGAATTTGCTTACTCATCGACACCCTAAAGATTCTCGCGTTGCTATACCCGTTTGTGAGTTTACCCCAGAAGCTCGCCCACAGAGTTCGCGAATTTGTACGCCATCCAATAAGGCATCGCTAAAGTCAGCATTGGTAATATCAGTTTCGTCTAAAATCGTTCGCAGCAAGATCGATTCTGTAAAGACAGCATCGCTCAAGTCTGCCCCGGTAAGGTTCGCTTGGTCGATCATGGCATAGGTTAAGTCTGCCTGATGCAGGTTGGCTTGGGGCATGGCGACGCCGCTAAAAATTGCCCCGCGTAGGTTTGCCCCAGTAAAGTTAGTTTGGGGTAAGTTGGCGTTGACAAATTCAGCCGATTGCAGATTTTGTCCTGAAAAGTCTTCGCCCCGCAAGTCTGCCCCAGTATACGACAGCGGCGGGGGATATAGGACGGCCTGCGCCCAAGCGGGAGTGGTGCCACTCCACAGCAATACAGCCAAAATCAAGGCTGCTAGGTATCGAAATATCATAAGTGCGATCGCTCTTTTTTCCTGTTAAGCGTATCTTACGAGAAAAGAGCGATCGCAGCAGAGGCGGTTAAAATTTGGGGAGTTATGCCGAGCCGGATCGAATTATGAAATACTTTCTTTTGACTTGGATTGGAACGGCGGTTGCGTTGATTATCACTGCTCAGATTGTACCGGGAATTGCTGTAACGGGTTTGGGGGCGGCGGCGATCGCGGCGATTGTTTTAGGATTAGTGAATGCGATCGTGCGTCCCCTTCTCATTATCCTGACTCTGCCGATTACGGTTGTCACCTTGGGGTTATTCCTTTTAGTCGTCAATGCCATTAGCCTGTTGATTGTGGCAGCGCTATCGCCAGGATTTGTCGTCAATGGCTTCCTGAATGCGCTGGTTGGATCGATTATTCTCTCAATTACCGCTAGCTTAATTAATCGCTTTATTTTGCCAGAGGCTGTTGATTAAACTCGATCTACCCGGAAAAATTTGGGTTTTAGGGCAGGGGATACCTGCCTTTTTGCGATTTCTGTCTTCAGCCAGGTGCGAACTGGGGAATTGTTCCGGTAAAGTTGGCTCGTCAATTTCCGTCAAATGATTGGGATGGATTTTAGTCAAATCTTACTGGAAAAGAATCAACTCATTATCGATCGGTGGGTCGCCTCCGTTTATGAAGATAGTGAGATTGAGGCAACGAAAGAACTCACCTTTAAAGCAGTACGCGATAGCTTGCCAGAAGTTCTCCAAGCCTTAGCGACTGTACTTTCAGAATCGGAAGCCAACGATTTGCAAACCTTGGTGAAGGCGAGTTTAAAACATGGCAGTATTCGAGCAGAACAGGGATTTGAACCGGCTGAAATTGCTCAAGAATATCGCCTGCTGCGTTCGGCTGTTTTTGCCACTTTAGAACCCGATTTGCTGCAAGGTTCTCCAGCCGAACTCTTACGCGCCGTTCGTTTAATTGATGCCGTGATTGACGAAGCGATCGCGCGCTGCTTTGATAGCTATACTCAAGGGCGATTGTTGGAACTCAAACAACTGCAAAATCAACTCAATTTAACGAATCAAGAGTTAACTCGCTTAGTTCGTGCCAGCCGAGATAATATTTCTCAGTTAGCCCATGAACTGAAAACTCCCTTAACCTCAATTATTGGTTATGCGGATTTGTTCCTTCGCCAACAGCGCGATCGCGAACCGAACATTAAAGATAATACAGCAAATTTTGAAAGTATTGAGCGCGTTTTGCGGAGTGGAAGATTGCTATTGCACCTCATTAATGATGCCTTAGAAATCTCGCGCTATGATGCCGGTAAAATGAAGCTGCAACTGATTCCTACCAATCCCCGCGAGTTAATTGACTCAGTTTTAGAGATTGTCGATCCTTTGATTCGCGAAAAAGGGCTATCCTTAATTGTAGATTGCGATCGCGCCCCCCTAGCCGTCATCACCGATCCGTTGCGCGTTCAACAAATACTCACCAATCTGTTAAGCAATGCCATTCGCTACACCGAAACAGGAACCATTCGCCTAGACTGCTGGACGCCATCTGAACTAGAATGGATAATTGCAATTACAGATAGTGGAATTGGGATTTCAGTTGAAGATCAAAAACAAATCTTCGATCCCTATTTTCAAGCTTATAAAGATTCTGGTTTCCAAAAGATGGAAGGCACAGGTTTAGGATTAACTATTGTCTCTCGAATTGTCAAGTTAATGCAAGGCGAAATTCAAGTGTCTTCTCAACCTGGACAAGGTTCTACATTCCGGGTTATCTTACCTCAAGAAATGCTTCTTCCACCCCATTAAATTCCTAGGGATTGATTTAGGCTGGCATTCTGGTGCAAGTGGATTGTGTTGCTTGCAATGGCAAAATAACCATTTAGTTTTAGTTGAGTTAAACCGCCAAGATAGCGTTGCTGATATTTTAGCTTGGGTTGATGCGATCGCGCCTGCTCCTCAACCTGCTAAGTAGATAGGTCTAATTAAACGTTAAAAACGAGATCGCATTATTTCCCTACATTTAGAGAAATGGAATTAAGATTAAATTGCTGGAGATGATAGCCTACTTTCTCACTTCTGTTGTTCAAACTTT
>NZ_MJGC01000097.1 GCF_001746915.1 Desertifilum tharense IPPAS B-1220 | reverse complement strand
AAATAAGGCTGCTGCGATGAATGCGGCGAGCGTCCGAATATGGTTCCAAAACGTCCAGTTTGTCAGGTATCTCGCCCAGAGATTGGTTCCCTCTGAACTGTTGGTAGCTTGCACACCAAGTAGCGGTGTTCCAAGTGGGGAAGAGGATGGGGGGATGGGGAGATGGGGAGGTGGGGGGAAAGAGTGCTGTTGCGCGGTTCTTGGTGCGAAGCAGTGTGGAAAGTGCGGTTGCGTTAACTTGGTGCGTAACAGTGTGGTGAGTAGCATAAAGAGTCTGGAAGTCAGTCAGCCTTAACTCCCAACTCCCTTCTTCCCCCAACTCTCTTCTTCCCCAACCCCTAACTCCTAACTCCCAACTCCCTTCTTCCCCCAACTCTCTTCTTCCCCAACCCCCAACTCCTAACTCCCAACTCCCTTCTTCAGCACTCACTACTTGAGCGTTTGGACGATGGACTGAGCGATATAATTGGCGAAGATGCGGCGTCCTAGGCGGTTGTAGTGGCAGCAGTCGTCGATGTAGACGGTGGAGGGTTCGGCATCGAGGACGGTGAGGGCATTAAAGAAGTTAACCCCATTTTGCTTGAGGCGATCGCTCTGTTGCAAGAGTTGAGGATATCCCTGCTTGACTCCGGGTGCGTAGGGATGGTCTGGTCGAATTGCTGTATTCTGTTCTTCAGGGGTCAATCTTCGCTGAGTGGTCAAATATTGGTTGGGTTGGAGGAATTGAAAATATCGCCCGCCTTGACCTTCAACTAATTGCTTCATTTGGATGGAAGCGGTCGCCCAAAGTTGCGCCATTTGCTGAAAATCGGCGCTTTGAGAGTTTCTAGTATTGATATAAATTAATGAGTTGCTATCTGTTGTGGGTGTAGTCCGGTTGGCATCAAAAACCTGAAGTTCTTTTTGATATTGCCGAACGAGGATTTGATTGCGCGTAAAATAATAGGTGTAACAACTGGCAAGGCGGCAAGTTTCAATCGCGTCTAAACCCTGGCGTAACTGGTCTTTGTAGGTTTGTATCTTTAAAGCCGAAGCGAGTTCTTTGCGCGAAAAACGATTGGTTGCTAAACTTACTAGGGGCAGAACATGTTGAGCGCTTGGCATGGCAATTTCAACGTTTTCTTGGGCATTGACATGGGCAAGGGCAACCTCATTAAACCCATCAATGTTGATAACAATATCGAATTTTTGTCCTAATGACATAAAATAACTCAGGGCTAAAAGCTGTTGGGGTTGTTTGTATCCCCCCTGAGCAAAATTGAGGACAATAATTTCTTTTTGGCGGTAGTCTGGCAATTGTTTTAAGGCTGGAATTAAAACATTCTCTTCGAGTTCCTGCGTGGCATAGTGGGAGGCAACAGAACCGCCGAACACTCCGACAATTACCTGATTTTCGTTTTGTTTGATGAGGGGATAGTTGTGGGGTGAGGCAAATCCATAGTTATTGCCAGCAATTTCGGTTTGAAACTCAAATCCCCTAAAGATAACGCCCGGTTTGTAAATATATCCTAAAAAGGGATGCAAGCGCTCGTTGATCGATTCTTCAAGACGAATTCCAGTTTGATTTAGAATCTCGATGTTGCCTTGATTTTGAGAGGCTTCTTCTCGGTGGCGCGTATAGTAAATTTGGTTAAACTTTAGCCAATAGAAAACGGTAGAGATTCCTTCAATCAAGAATCCTAAAATTACTAAATTAATGAAAATAATCTGAAGCGTGCTTTGACTCTTTTTTAACCAATTCAATGATTTTTCTGACATCGCCTTGAACTGCGGCATTGGCGGGTTTAAAAATACCTCGCCATTTTATCCTGTTTTTTCAAAACTGGGTTAAGGATTTTTTCTGTTTTGCGATCTGCCTGGGACTCTAGGCGAGAGGCTGAGGATCGAGAGTCGGTTATCCGACCTTTACGGGGATTAGCACTCGGTCAAACAGAGTGCTAAATTGACTAATGGACAGTCAGGGAAACTCAATATGGCAAAAATTGTCTCATTTAAAGAAGAGTCGCGGCGATCGCTTGAGCAGGGCGTCAACGCACTTGCGGATGCTGTTAAGATTACCCTAGGCCCTAGAGGTCGAAATGTACTGCTAGAGAAGAAATTCGGCGCGCCCCAGATCGTCAACGATGGGATTACCGTTGCCAAAGAAATTGAACTTGAAGACCCCCTAGAAAACACTGGGGCCCGCCTGATCCAGGAAGTGGCCTCTAGAACCAAGGATATTGCAGGCGACGGCACCACGACCGCTACAGTCCTCGCCCAAGCGATGATCCGAGAAGGACTGAAAAACGTTGCCGCCGGTGCCAACCCGGTATCCTTAAAGCGGGGAATCGACAAAACGATTAACCTCCTCGTTCAAGAAATCGTTAACGTTGCTAAACCTGTAGAAGGTAGCGCGATCGCGCAAGTGGCCACCATTTCTGCCGGAAACGATGAAGAAGTCGGCAAAATGATCGCCCTAGCAATGGATAAAGTTACCAAAGACGGCGTGATTACCGTAGAAGAATCCAAATCTTTGGTGACAGAACTTGAGGTTGTGGAAGGGATGCAAATCGATCGCGGTTATCTGTCTCCCTACTTCATCACCGACAACGAACAGATGGTCGTTGAGTTTGAAAACGCCCGTCTGCTGATTACCGATCGCAAGATCGGCGCGATCCAAGACCTCGTACCCGTCCTGGAAAAGATTGCCCGTGCTGGCGTTCCCCTACTGATTATTGCTGAAGATTTAGAAGGAGAAGCCCTAGCAACCCTGGTTGTCAATAAAGCCCGTGGCGTTCTGAATGCGGCGGCGGTGAAAGCGCCTGGTTTTGGCGATCGCCGCAAGCAAATGTTAGAAGACATTGCCGTTCTCACTGGCGGTCAAGTAATCTCTGAAGAAATCGGTCTCAGCCTCGATACCGCCACCCTAGAGATGCTAGGAACCGCCCGCAAGGTCACGATTGACAAAGAATCGACCACCATCGTTGCTGATAGCGCGACTAAATCCGACGTGCAAAAGCGGATCGGTCAAATTCGCAAGCAACTTGAAGAGACTGACTCCGACTACGACAAAGAAAAGCTGCAAGAACGGATCGCTAAACTCGCAGGCGGCGTTGCCGTGATCAAAGTCGGTGCAGCTACTGAAACCGAACTCAAAGACCGCAAACTGCGGATTGAAGATGCCCTCAACGCCACTAAGGCGGCGGTAGAAGAAGGCATCGTCCCCGGCGGTGGTACCACGTTAATTCACCTCAGCACTAAAGTTGAAGCTGTTAAAGCCCAACTCAAAGATGAGGAAAGAATTGGTGCGGATATTGTCCAAAAATCCCTAGAAGCTCCTTTGCGCCAAATGGCAGATAATGCGGGTGTAGAAGGAAGCGTGGTGGTTGAGAAAGTCCGCGAAACCGAATTTAACATCGGCTATAACGCTGCGACTGGCGAATACCAAGACTTGATTGCCGCAGGGATTATTGACCCGGCAAAAGTCGTGCGTTCGGCCTTGCAAAATGCAGGTTCAATTGCAGGAATGGTACTCACCACTGAAGCGCTAGTGGTTGAGAAGCCCGAACCGAAGTCCGCAGCCCCCGATATGGGCGGCATGGGCGGTATGGGCGGCATGGGTGGCATGGGCGGTATGGGTATGGGCGGTATGGGCGGCATGGGCATGATGTAGTCTGTCCCTAGCTACACGCCAAATCCTGATTAGTTGTATATTCTGAAGTAGGGTAAGCGATGCTTGCCCTATTTTTTGACTCGCAGTTTGCCTAAATTTGCGATCGCCTCAGTCAGACTATCCGTTTCAGGAATAACCATGTTGGTCTTTTTTATTCATGGTGTAGCCACTCGCGATATTAAATATGCCGACCGATTAAAGGAATGCATTAAACAAGAATTTGCCCTAAAGAATCATCTCTTACCTCACTTTTATTCCAGTTTTTGGGGAAATACCTTAAGCGATGTCAGCAAAATGTGGAATTGCTTGCATCAAAATTTTCAGGACATTAAAATGAATGACCCGCAATCTCACCCGGATGATGTTTTCCGCTATCGTCAATATTGATTTGTATTAGATCAAAGAGTAAAGTATGTACGATAAACTTTATCACAATCTTCCAGTTTCCGAAGCGTTGGAAGAAGAAGAAGAAGTCGATCTTTTTGATTATTATTATGACGAACCGGGAAGCTTGCCCGGTACGCTCAATATTGAGGAAGATGCAGACCCGCCCAGTATTGTTCTTATTGATTATAGCGAAACAACTGCAACGCGAGTTCAACTGGCAACGCCTGAAGCTTGCGTTCCTTATTTAGATAGCGAATCGGTGTCTTGGATTGATGTTCAAGGGTTGGGAAGCGAAGATGTTTTGCAACGGTTGGGTAAGGTTTTTCATCTCCATCCTTTGATATTAGAAGATATTGTTAATGTCCCTCAACGTCCTAAAATTGAGGATTACAAAGACCAGTTAGTGATCATTGCTCAAATGGCAATGTTAAACGAACAGGAAGATAGTTTTTGGATCGAACAAGTGAGCTTTGTAGTCGGCAAACATTATCTTTTGACTGTTCAAGAAGAACCCGAACATGATTCTTTTGAACCCGTGCGCCAGCGCATTCGCCACAACCGGGGCACTATTCGCAAACATGGGGTAGATTATTTAACCTATGCTTTACTGGATGGGATTATTGATGGCTTTTTCCCCATTCTAGAAGTGTATGGAGAGCGCATCGATCAACTAGAAGATGAAGTCGTCACCAATCCTACTCGCAAAACCTTAGAGAAAATTTATCGCATTCGTCGAGAACTTTTAGCCCTAAGACGTTGTATTTGGCCGCAGCGCGAAACCTGTAGCAAGCTAATGCGCGATATTAGTCCGTTGATCCGCCCGGATGTCCAGATTTATTTACGAGATTGCTACGACCATACGATTCAAGTGATTGATATTATTGAAACCTATCGAGAATTAACATCGGGTTTAATGGATGTCTATCTCTCATCGGTGAGCAATAAGATGAATGAGATCATGAAGTTGTTGACAGTGATTTCATCGATTTTTATTCCCCTGACGTTTATTGTGGGGGTGTATGGGATGAACTTTGACCATGATGCCTCACCGTTGAATATGCCGGAGTTGGAATGGTATTTTGGCTATCCGGCGTGCTGGGCGTTGATGATTGCGACAGCATCGGGGCTGGTGTATTTCTTTTGGAGGCGGGGCTGGTTTGAAAATGTTTCGTCCCTCAAAGACGAGTAGGGATTAGACTGGATCTAGGACAGAGTAAGCGAGGTGGTTGCGGAATAGGAGCAAATGCTGCTGTTCTGAGGAAAGTCCGGGCACCCGAAAGACCAAGCTTGCTGGGTAACGCCCAGTGCGAGCGATCGCGAGGAAAGTGCCACAGAAACATACCGCCGATGGGACTTCGGTTCCAGGTAAGGGTGCAAAGGTGCGGTAAGAGCGCACCAGCAGCATCGAGAGGTGCTGGCTCGGTAAACCCCGGCGGGGTGCAAGGCTGGAGGAACTAGGGTTGGTCTTTTACCCGTTCCGCTTGAAGATGCCGCAAGAGGTGTCTGGTGACAGGCATCCCAGATAGATAACCGCCCTCTGAAAGTGCATGGCAGTTTCGGAGAACAGAACCCGGCTTATGTCTTGCTCTGTCCTTTAAAACGGGTAAAAATTGGGTGTTTTCCCTAACCTTACAAATAGTAAAGAAATCAGAAATCGTCTCAAGAAATATTTTTTGCGTATATCCCGAAAATTTCTCAGAGTTGACCTAACTTTCTCCGTAATCCTACTAACTGATGGGGGGTCACACCCTCGATTTGCCACCCTTTAATTTTGTTGAATTAGTAAGGGAATTCAGGACTTTTTGCCCCTCATTCATCAAAGCAACGCGATCGCCAATTCAATTGTGTGGATTTTGCAAAGTTCCCTGATTTACACTACGCAAGCATCGCCTTCGTGTTTTACGATGAAGGGCGGATTGGTATGTGTTTCCCTCGCCATGTCAGTATTTTTCAAAACATCGCCCACTAAGGTAGAGGTAAGAGCATGAGTGTAGAACCTCTGACATTTCATCCTGGTGACTCGAAGATCTGGTTGCCTTCTGATTCGTTGCTCGCAATTTCTGAACAGAAAAAAAGTGGCTTAATTCTTTGTAAAACTTATTATGCGGAGTTTGTGGGGCCGGGTGCCGCCGTCAGTACGCCGGAAGCCGAAGGTTACACCGCCGTCATTACCATCGGCTCGCCGATCCTGGTAACAGCTCAAGGGTGGGAATCGCGTCAAAGAGCGTACGGGCGGCGGATACAGTGGATGCGCTGGCTCGAAAAAATTACCCATCACTCAGACGATCCGCAAGCGCGGGTTGAAAAACTCATTTCCAGTTTTGAAGCGTTCTTTAGTTCAGAAATCGTTGCTAAAATTCCCGATGACGTGCTGGCCTTACTGGTCGGGGCCTTACCTCAAACCGTGCGTGCAGTGAGACCTCCGAGTGCTGAATCAGCGAGCAAAAACGATTCCGGGGCCGTTTCTTGCTGGGAACCGATCGCAACGCCTGCGCCTGTAACCCCAAGTTACCAACTGGCGATCGCCCCAGAGCGCACCTTAACCAAAAGCGATCGCGCCTCCAAAAATTCCTCGCGCATCACCTCGCTTGCTCGTTCCGCTTGATCTCGACCTGCGGTAAGGTCGAATAAAGCACAGACAATTGCCTGCATTATGGTACGAGACGATCTTGGTTATCCTAAACGACAGCGACAGCTCGCTCAGTTCATTCAACGCTTAGGACTTTCTGAGCCAATTCCTTCCTTGGAGTGGGCTTTACTCGACCTCGCCCTCACCCACCCGACCTTCTCTCCTCACGCCAACTACGAACAACTCGAATTTGTCGGCGACTCTGTAGTCAGAATGGCAGCCTCCGAACTGCTGTTAGAACTCTACCCCAACGCGCCGGTAGGCGAATACTCCGCCATTCGTAAAGTCTTAGTCAGCGATCGCACCCTCGCCAGTATTGCCGATCTCTACGGAATCGAGCGCTATCTGCTCACAGACCGCAGCGCCGCAGGCGACCGGGCGGGTCGGCAATCTCGGCTAGCAGACGCCTTTGAAGCCGTTTTAGGGGCACTCTACCTCAGCACCCACACCTTAGAACTGATTCGCCCGTGGCTCGATCCGCACTTCCGCAAACTGGCGGCCGAAATTCGTCAAGACCCCGCTCACCTCGACTATAAGTCCGCTCTGCAAGAATGGACGCAAGCCTCTCATAAAATCTTGCCCGAATACCGCACCAGCGAAACGCCCCGACTCAGCGGTCAAATGCAGCGCTTTGTATCAGAAGTTTGGTTTCGGGGTCAATGCTGCGGTTCTGGGGAGGGTTCCTCGCGCAAGGCCGCAGAACAAGCCGCCGCTAAAGCAGCCCTTGCCTATGTCCAAACAACTCAGTTTTAATGGAACAACCCATTCATAAAGGACTTTTGGACGCTTGATCGCCGATAAAATTCAGATTGCTATTTTGGGCGCAGGTCGTTGGGGGACTCATTTGGTTCGTAACTTCCTCGAACATCCCCAAGCCGAGGTGGTGGCGATTGTAGACCCCAATCCAGAGCGTTTGGCGGCCTTGCAACAGCGCCATGCTTTAGATCCTCAGATCTTCAGTACCGACTGGGCCGCCGTCTTAGAACGCCCGGAAGTGGAAGCCGTCGCGATCGCCACGCCTGCTGTCACCCACTATCCCCTGATTGAAACCGCCTTAAAATCGGGGTGTCACGTTCTCGCCGAAAAACCCCTCACCCTCGACCCCCAAGAAGCGCGGAAGCTTTGCCAACTTGCCGAACAACAACAACGACATCTATTAGTCGATCATACCTATCTGTTTCATCCCGCCGTGGCGCGGGGTCGAGAAGTCGTTCAATCCGGGGACTTAGGCGAGTTACGCTATGGCTATGCAGCGCGGACGCACCTAGGGCCCGTTCGTCAAGATGTCGATGCCCTATGGGATTTAGCCATTCACGATATTGTCATTTTCAATCACTGGTTGCAAGCCGAACCGATCCGAGTGGAAGCAACCGGACAAGTGTGGTTGCAGCAGCACCCCTTACCCCTCAACCCTCAAGGATTGGCTGATTTAGTCTGGGTCAAACTCACCTACCCTAGCGGTTTTCAGGCAGCGATTCACCTGTGCTGGCTCAATCCCGATAAGCAGCGCCGCCTATGCGTGGCAGGCAGCCAGGGAACCCTAATTTTTGATGAATTGAGGGCAGAAGCGCCCTTAAGCATTCAATACGGGCAATTTGACCCCCAACCTCTAGCAGAGGGTCAATCTCGCTTTGTGCCGATGGCAGAACGGCGGGAGGTACTGACCCTAGAGGCAGGGGAACCCTTGCGGCGAGTGTGCGATCGCTTTTTGCACTGCATTACCACTCAAACCGCCCCCTCCCTCTCTTCAGGGTGGGTGGGTGCCAAACTTGTGAATATCCTCGCGGCCTTAACTCAATCGTTGAATCAAGGCAAACCCATCGATATTCAAGAATTGACGTGAGACATGGGTTCAGAAAAGCTATCGAGGGTTGATTGCGGGTCGTCGTATTGCGAATAGTCTAGGGTTTGACGTTCGATCGTATTCAGGCGAATTTCTACCGTGGTGCCTTGTCCTAAGCCCGCACTAAACAGGGCGATCCGACCTTTCATCATCTCAATTAGATTCCGCGAAATCGCTAGTCCTAACCCCGTGCCTTCAAAACGGCGGGTAGTCGTCCCATCGGCCATCACAAAGGGTTGAAAGAGTTTCGATTGCTGGCTGGGTTCAATACCCACTCCCGTATCGGTAATGCTAATTGTGGCTTGCTTGCTGGCACTCTCCGCGCTGCCGTTCGTCGATTCGCCGGCCGGTTCTAGGCGCACGTCGATGCTAATGCTGCCCGTGTCGGTAAATTTGACGGCGTTGCCAATCACATTCAGCAGCACTTGTTTGAGTTTGGCGGGATCGGCATGAACCAAAAGGCGATCGCTCTCATTGCCCAACAGCGCCCCCTGGAAATCGGGTAAATTCAACTGCAAGCCTTTGTGCTGAATCTGCACCTTTTGCAGATCGATGACTTCTTGGAGCATCTGTTTTAAGTCCACTGGCTCTAAAATCACCGATAGGGTGCCTGCTTCAATTTTGGCAATATCAAGAACGTCATTAATAATTTGCAACAGGTGAACCGCCGCATCATCGGCGCGTTGCAAAAACTCCATTTCCTCTTCGCGATCGTCGCAGCACTCATCGCGCACCAAGCGAATGCAGCCGATAATGGCATTCAGGGGCGTGCGTAATTCGTGGGAGGTATTGGCGAGAAACTCGCTTTTGAGTTGATTGGCGGTTTTGGCTTCTTTCCAAGCGGCTTCAATCTCGTCTGCCCAAGCTTTCAACCGCGCGATCATGCCATTGAGGGTTTGGGCGAGTTTGTTGAGTTCGCGAATCTTGAAGTTCGGGGGAATCGATTGGATGGTGGAGTCGCCTTCTACCGCCTGGGCGTATTGTTCCAGCTTTTCTAAGGGTCGCGCTAGCTCTCGCGCCACGTACAGGGTTGCTAGGAAATAGGCAATAATTAAACCAAACAGCAGGTAAACTAGCGTTTGTAAGATTTCCTGCAAGCCAAATAGGGCATAGTCTAAACGGGCAACGGCTAAAATCACCCACTGGCGATTGTCTGCATCGGTTGTGGTTGGACTGGGAATGGCTGTATAGCCCGTCACCAGTTCCACACCTTGATCGTCAAAGGAGGCGACGTGGAGAAAATCTTGCCGACCGGAAATGGCATTGCGGATAATGCTATGCAGGCGACTGCGGGCTTCTTCGCTGCGAATTTGGTCGATATGGCTGCCGACGCGTTCGGCGTAGCGATGGGCTAAGATGGTGCCGTTTTGATCGAGGATGACGGTATAGCCCGATAGGGATTTGGGACGGTTGCTATCTTGCAAGCGCAGGGTGGATTCAACGGTTAAGGCGTAGCGCGGTTGGTTGTTGGGGCTGAAGACGGGCACGCTAGACAGCAAGCGGAGTTGATCGGGGGCGGGGGGCGGAAAGCTTTGGCGATGAAGCGTTTTAGGGACTAAGGTTTGAATCTGCACGCCCGATTTTTTTTCGACCCATCGGTTCCCGGTTTGCGACCAGAGTTGAGCAGGAAACAGTCTATCGGAGTTACAGGTACTTGCAGCGATCGCGCCTGTATTAATATCGTTGAGTTGGACGCACTGAATTTGCGTGGGGAGTCGGGTTTGCAGTTGTTCGAGATATTGTTGAATTTCTGAAGGCGAACCGCTTTGCAAGACGGTGGTTTCGCTAGCGGTTTGGAGATTGCTAGCTAAAGCTGCGGTTACAGCGTCTATGCTTTCGCCTTTGCGAATGGCACTTTCGGTCAAATTTTGCCGCGCTGTTTCTAGCAGGCTGGAACGCGCTTTTTTGTAAGTGACATATTGACCGAGTAGAAGCACGGGAATGCTTAATAGTAGGATGCGCCACAGAAGAATGCGACGAAACGAACTTTCTCCCCAGGACTGAGAGCGAAAATTCGGAATTTTATTGGATAGATTAGCCACCCATCCTTTCATAGCCTAATGTTGCGTCTCTCTCAAAAGTGATTGCTTGAAGTTCTGGCGAGGTCAGCAGTTGCCGCACTTGCACGAGCTTGGGATTCCCGATCTTCCACTTGCGTACTAAAGGGAAGAGTCTGTATCGGCTTGCCTTCGGGTCGCGATCGCGCTTAAGACTTTACCGATTTGTTCAGGAATCGTCTGTTTCGATCCTAATCTCTCCTAAATTGGGCGCGGAGAAAATCCGTAAAAATTTATTTTGATTTTCTCACAAGTTTACAAAGACGACGATTCAATCAGCCGCGAGCGATTTCCACGCAAATTATTGATGGTCAGTCAACCGTGGCTTTACTGATTTTTGAGTTCCTAAACGACACTAGGGCTAGGGAAAATACAGGTGAGCTTTAAGCACCCGATGCGAGTACAGGATTGTACTGGCATTTAATCGCCATTCACACCTTAACTCAAAATCCCAATTTCGATCCAATCTGGCTCGGAACCTGCGGCGTCAACGGTTCGACTGACGGAATGTAAGACTTTAACAACTCAGCGTTTTCCTGAAAACAATTAGCCCGGAAACGCTTCCGGGCTAAGACATTAGCAACGTTATCGCGGTTTAACGGTGGACGTGCTGTTCTAATAAGGTTTTAGCGCGGGGCTTATAGATCAGATAGAACAACGTTTCGACATAGCGCATTAAATCTTCACGATTTTCCTTAGACGCATAGTTCCAGAAACCATAAATCCGGGCTAAAGAAAGCAGGCGCGTGGTGTGAATTTTCCAGGTATAGGTACTGTAAACTCGCTCGATGGCTTGTTGCGAGATTTTATACCAGTAATTGGGATCGCGATCGCAATTGTTAGCAAACTCCAGCAATTTATCTGCCGTCTCGTCTAGATTCGTCGGGTTAATATAGAAGCCATTCACGCGGTCTTGAATAATTTCTAACGGCCCGCCGAACTGAGTTCCAAAGGTAGGTAAACCCGAAATCATCGCTTCTAGAATTGTCAAACCGAAGGCTTCAAACAGCGCCGGTTGAACAAAAACGCCTTGACGGTCTGCAATCACGCGATAAATTTCGCCGGAGTCGGTTTTGGGTAAGCGAACGCCCAACCAGCGAATCTTACCATGCAGGTTGTACTCATCAATGGTGCGATAAAGTTTGACAATTTCGTCGCGTTCTTCATTATCTTCAGTTTCTTCAACCCGCAGCTTACCCGCGACCAAAATCAAGTTGCAGCGTTCTTGCAAATCTTTGCTGCGCCCAAAACATTCTGCTAACCCGGTTAAATTTTTAATCCGGTCGAGACGCGCCATTGAAAACAGCGGCCGCTTATTGGGGTCATCCAGTTTACCAAAGATATTCGCCGGGTCATCTAAGGTAAAGAGTAACTCTTCAATGCGATCGCGATCGCTCTGAATCCGATCCTCATTGCGAGTATGGGGGAAATAAACATTTTCATTCACCCCAGGCGGAACCACGTTAAACTTCGGCGAGAACAACTCAATCCCATTCACCACATGATAGAGATCCGGCATGGTGAAATTGGCGTAAGACTCGTATTGACCGACGCTATCGGGACGCCCAACAATTTCTTGATAAGTGCTGCTGATGATAAAGTTCGCCGAGTTCATGGCAATTAAATCGGCGGTAAATTGCAGCGAGAAGTGGTACTTATCGTCTAAATCTTGCCAGTAGAGGTTACTAAACAAGTATTTAGATTTTTCTAAGGCATGGGCGATGATACACTGGGTCACGTTTAAGCGACGGGCCAACAAGAAGGCGACCAAGTTACCATCGGAGTAGTTGCCAATAATTAAATCTGGCTTTCCTTGAAACTCTGCCAGCAACTCTTTCTCAGAATCAATCGCGTAGGTTTCCAGGTACGGCCAAATTTCAAAGCGAGAAATCCAGTTTTGGGTCAAATTGGGGTTAAATTCGCGGAACGGAACCCGCAAAATCCAGCTATTCTCGGTTCCGTGAACTTTCTCCAAGCGTTCGTTACAGCGCGTCCCGTCGCTATTGGGAATCAGGCGCGAGAGAATAATTACCTTGGGTTCAACGTTTAGACCCGTTAAACCGGCGAGTTCTTGGTCTTCTTTGAGTTGTTTTTCCAGGTTGCGGGCTTGGTCGAGGACGTAAACCACTTGTCCCCCGGTGTCCGGTCGTCCGAGAACGCCTTCTTGACCAAACCAGCCGTGAACCGAAACCAGAACGATCCGAAAGATCATCGGAATTCGGGAAATAAAGGCTTCTAGGGCTTGGTGGTCGGGCGAGTCAATCAGGTCATCGAGAATATCGAGGGTTTCTTTGACGCGACTGGCGGTATTTCCCCAACCGGGTTCAAAACCCATGACTTGCAGGTCAAAGCGAAACTCATCGTAGGGTTTATCGCCATTGAGTTTACTGACAAAGGTAATGGCTTTTTTGATTTGACCGGAAAGCTGGCGTTGGTTGCTGATTCGTTCGTTAATCAGCAGTTGGGTGCCGTTGTAGCGATGCAGGCTGAGGAAGGTGAACAAAGCGCTTAACCACTGGTCGGGCGCTTGGAAGAGTTTACTGGATAAGAAGCGGTTGAGAAACTGCACTCCTTTGCCAATATTCTTGGAGTCTTTGATTGCTGGGGAATAATCGTAAAACGGCCCAAAGTCTAATTCCAGGACATCCCCTTCTTGGGGGTGGTAGTGGTTCACGAAGCGATCGCGCACGTCGAGGAGTTGTTGCACCGTCATCGGTTCGATGCTTAAATCGCTCCATAGGCGATAGACTTCTTGGCGGGCGATTTCTGGGCGAATAATCCAACAGAGGCTTTCATCTTCCAGAATAATTTCTTGGGTGTAATAGATCAGCTTACTCAGCGAGGAAGCGTGGAACTCATTATCTTTTTGATGGCGATCGCAATAGTCCGAAAATGAGTTCAGAATGTCATTTCGCAGGAGGTATGTGTTGCCTGCGGCCCGCAACTCGCTTGCGAACTGACGCAAGTCTGATTTTTCATCGCTTTCTAAAACAGCTTGCAGCAATTCAGACATAATTTCTCCGTAATCTTTACATTTTCAATTCGGGCTTAACTGCCCCTAAGTTACAGAATGTTGCAACAATATCCCACCGTCTTGAGAGAGATTGCAAGGCTTAAAGCGTATAGAGTTGGCCGTATTTTTGCCGAATATAGCCAATAAACGGGTCAATACTTAACGGCTTGCCCGTCGCGCGTTCTACTAATTCGGCGGCGGTGTACTTGCAACCGAGGGCGTAAATGTTGTGTTTGAGCCACTCGTGCAATGGGCCAAACTCACCCTGGCGAAGGCTTTCAGGAATGTGGGGATTGGAGGCGATCGCCGCTTGATAAAACTGCACGCTCATCAAGTTCCCCAACGTATAGCCTTGAAACATGCCCCCAACGACTCCGGTATACCAATGGACATCTTGCAGACAGCCGACGCGATCGCTGTCGGGTACGATGCCCAAATCGGCTTTGTAACGTGCATTCCAAGCTTCGGGAAGGTCACGAACGGCCAGTTGACCCTCCAGCAGGGCTAACTCTAGATCGAAGCGTAGAGTGACGTGCAAGTTATAGGTGACTTCATCAGCTTCCGTGCGAATCAGGCCGCGCTGAACTTTGTTGAGAGCGCGATAGAAGGTATCGAGCGATACATCGGCGAGTTGGCTGGAAAACAGGGCTTGCAGGCGCGGATAGAAGTAGGTGCAAAACTCGCGGCTGCGTCCGACTAGGTTTTCCCAAAGTCGCGATTGACTTTCGTGAACCCCAGAGGAGACACCATCGGCGAGGGGCGTTCCTTCTAGTTGCGGATCGAAGCCCAATTCATAGAGGGCGTGACCCATTTCATGAATCGTACTCGATAATCCTTCGTTGAGATTGTATTCATCGTAACGGGTCGTAATCCGGACATCGCCGATGGAAAAACTGGTGGTAAAGGGGTGATGGGTTTTGTCTTGGCGTCCCCGTTGGAAATCGTAGCCTAAGCGTTCGAGGACTTCTAGGCCAAAATCGACTTGTTGGGCTTCGGGGAAATGTTGGCGCAAGCAAGCATCATCGGCGGGTGGGTTAGCGGCGATCGCTTCGACAATCGGAACCAGGTGCGATCGCAATTGCCCGAACAACTCCCGCAGGGTATTGGCTTTCATCCCATAGTCGGTATTATTAATCAGCGGATCGGCGATATGCTCGTATCCGGGGAAGAAATTGGCATACTCGCGGCTGAGTTCTACGGTTTTCTCTAAATAGGGACGTACCGCCGCGAAGTCGTTTTCCGGTCGCGCTTTCGCCCACACATTATAGGATTCTGCCCGATGTAACGAGAATTGGGCCACAAAAGCAGAGGGAACCTGAACGGCGCGATCGTAATTGCGACGGGCAATCCGTACTAAACTCGCCTCAAAGGAGTCGTAGGGGAGGCTGTCGGCGTAGGGTTGCAAGTCTTCTAAGAGTTGCCCAATCGCTGGATCGACAAATTTTTCATGGGCAATTTGCTGGAGGGTTGCCATTTGTCGGCCTCTAGCTGCGGCCCCGCCGGGTGGCATATAGGTGGCTTGATCCCAATAGAGGACAGCAGACGCCGCTTCAATGTCGCGAATTTCGGTCAGGCGCTTTTTGAGTTCTAAAAGTTGGGGTTCGGTTTTGGAGAGGGTTTGCATTCGGGGTAACTATCTGTGTAAAACACTCTTGAGATTGGCAGCAGCCCATCCCCTGGTCAGATGCCGTTAGCTATTTTTATCGATTCTTGTTACCGAGTTGCCCCGACCTTAATAATGTCTACAGTTCTGATACAAAAATCAATATTTTGTAAGAATTAGCGCAAACAATATTGAGAGAAGTTGGCATCAGTGCGCCCAGGACTACAGCACCTTGCTATAGCAGAGAGATGCCTGCATGTTCGGGTAAAGTCACTAGCCCTAAATCGGCCAACCAATCCGCAAAGCCATTGAGAATAAGTTGCACGCCTATTGCGAGAATAAATAACCCTAAAATGCGACTAAAGGCACGAATTCCCGTTTGTCCTAACCAACTTAAGAGCAAATTAGAAGACCGCAAGCATAAATAAACGGTCAATCCTACTACCCCAATGGCGATCGCCGCCCCAAACAGTCGTATATAGGTTTCCATTGCAAAATTGCGCCCCGCTTGCGCTGCTAGCCCTAGCGTCACCGCAATCGATCCAGGGCCGGCTAGCATGGGAATCGTCATCGGCACAAACGAGATGTCCTCCTGGTTCGCCGTTTTGCTGGTGGCTTCGGCGTTATCTTCGGGGGTCAGTTTTGGGTCAGCGTTCATCGTGTGCCACCCCGCATGAAAGACGACAATTCCTCCTGCAATGCGGACGACTTCCAACGAAATCCCAAAAAAGCGTAAAAATCCCCCACCCACCAGCAAAAACAGTACGAGAAGGCTGACGGTGTAAACGGCAATTTTCCAAGCCATTTGATTGCGAAAGCCAGAAGAAGTGGCGCTGGTGAGGACGAGAAAGACAGGCACTCCTCCCAACGGATCGACCACAGGAAACAGGGCGGCAAAGCTACCCAGAAAAAACTCAAAAAAAGGTTGCATAGCCAGAAGCCTAAAGATTAGCGCGACAAACTCAAAGTCAGTTTTTGAAATTGGGGTTCGGCGCGTAACTGGGCAAAATTGGGATTCGTTTTGGCGGCTTGGAGATAGAAATCTCCGGTCGTTTCCAGGGTTTCTTCCAAACAGGCGATCGCGCGCTTGCTGTTGCCTAACTCGACGTAGCAGCAAGCCTTTTGATACCAGATTTCCCCATCCTGCGGTCGGATTTCTAGGGCGCGGTTATAACTCGAAATGGCATTGCGGTAGCGGCGCAACTGCCGCAGGGCGTCGCCGCGACGGAACCAAGCCCAAAAGTCATCGGGTTTGATTTGCAGGGCTTTATTCAAACTGCTAATCGCATCTTTGTAGCGATGCATCTGGCGCAAGGTTTCCCCATGCCAGTACCACGCCCAGTAGTCGGTTGGGCGCAGGTTGAGGGCGCGGTTATAACTCTCGTGGGCTTCTGTATAGCGTTCCCACAGCCGCAGGGCGTGTCCTCGCTTGTACCACACCCAGTAGTCATCGGGACGCATATCAATGACGCGATCGTAGGAGGCGATCGCTTCAGCATAGCGACCCAAGTCTCGTAGAGTATGACCCCGCCAGTACCAACTCCAGTAATGTTTGGGGCGCAATTTAACCGCCTTATCGTAATAGGCGATCGCCTCATCGTGCAGTCCCAAATCGTCGAGGGTATTCGCCAGTTGATACCAGGCGCGGTAATCGGTGGCGATCCGTTCGATAGCGCGTTCGTAACAGGCGATCGCCTCGTAATATTCTCCGCGCTGGCGCAGTTCGTTACCCCAAGCATACCAACTGTGATAGCTATCCGGGCAGCACTCTAAAACTCGGTCATAGCTAGCCTTCATAAGACTTTAGGGAAGAGAAGTGTTGCTCTATTCCCATTCTAGGATGCATCTAGCACTCTCCTAGCAGCGTTCTGAAGGAATTGCGATCGCGAATGCTATCAAAGTCGCGGTCAATTTTAGCCAGTTCTTGGTATTCATTGGGATGGGCTGCGATCGCCTGTTGCAGGTTCGCTACAGCCGCTTCAAATTGACCTTGGGCGGCGTAACAGGCGGCTTTGCCATACAAACTACTCGGATCGCCGGGATAGTGTTGCAGGGCGATATCAAAGCTGGCTAAGGCATCGTGATAGCGTTGCAGGCGGCGAAGCGTTTGGGCGCGATCGTGCCACACCCAACTGGCTAAACTGGGGTATTGATGATGCCATTTCTGCCAGTCGGGTTTTTGATCGATGGCCGTCTCAAAGCTGGTTAAGGCTTCTTCATAGCGTTCGAGTTGGTAGAGAACGTTACCCCGCTGATACCAGCCCCAAAAGTCTTCCGGATCGAGGTATACGGCCTTGTCGTAACAGTCGAGGGCTTCGCTGTAGCGTTCTAAGTCGTCAAAAACGCGCCCCCGATCGTACCAAGCTAGGGCATCATCCGGCTGAAGGTCTATGGCTTTGTCGTAGCAGTCTAAGGCTTGTTCAAACTGTTCGAGTTCGTCTAAAATGCGTCCTTGACCGTGCCACGCTAATAGGTTTTCGGGTTTAATTTGGGTGGCGCGATCGCAACTTTTGAGGGCTTCATCGTGCAGCCCTAGCTGGCGTTGGACATCGGCGAGGCGATACCAGGCCCAAAAGTCGCGCGATTTGCAGGCGATCGCTTTTTCATAGCTGTGGGCGGCGGCTTGCCACTCTCCCATCTCGTGCAGCGTCCGTCCCCGACGATACCACGCCCAGTAGTCTTTGGGACGCAAGTCCAGGGCGCGATCGTAGGAATCAATTGCTTCGCCGTAGCGCCCTAACGTACACAGGGCATGACCTCGGTTATACCAAGCCCAATAGTCATCGGGGCGGGCTTTGAGGGCTTTGTCATAAGAGGCGATCGCATCTTCGTAGCAGTCGGATTCATCTAGCGACCGACCGCGATCGTACCAGTCCCAGTAGTCGTTCGATCGAGTATCCCATTCATCGTGCGAATCGGCAACACCATCAACCATCGTCATACCCCTCTCGAAATATCCAACCGATGCAATTCATTGACTTCATGCTTCATTCGTTATACCAATCCCCATCGATCCCCGCGAGTCCCGATCGAGGTAAAATTGGCATCGCTACGATTAAGATTTCTAAAAAAGTTACCTAGAAGACTTAAAACATACCCATCGATAATTTTTGGTTAAGACCTGCTGAGTCAGCGTTTGCTTGTGCTACCCTTACTTACTCCCTAGAGTGAGAAGACCCAATCGGGGCTTTCTCCCCGCTTAAAATCTTTGGGCTGACTTGTTCATTCAACCGCAAGGCAAACGAGAGATCGAAAGGAGGGTCTTTCGACCATCCTACGTTGAAAAATTAAGAGTTTGAAGAATTTTATAAGTTTTTCAGCTTTGAGCCTAGCGGACGCAATTTCCTAGCCCCAATCGATCTAGCAATTGGGAAAGAAACACGGAAAGGCTCAAAAGTCCAACCCATCCCATCAGTTTTAAGAGAATAATTGATTCCCAAGTAAACTGGATATTAGTAAAGATTTGACTACCGATTTGGAGAAAGACTAAACTGAGAATTCCGTTGATGCAGAAAATGCCCAAACTATATTTAGAAATAAGTTTGACGGTTGCAGTTATAAAGTCAGGAAGTCGATCCGCTTCTAGATTGGCAAAACATAGAATAAATAGACCCGCACTTGCCAAACAAGATAGCATCGCATATTCAAAAGGGGCGGTATCTCCATTGGTGAAATGATAGATTGCGTGAAATTCCACTAAAAAGCTACCGCTGACTAATATTAGTAAAATAACTTTAAGTATCGGAGAAGTTTTGACTGAAAAAGCCTGAATAATCTGCCAATTTCGCTGGATGTAAATCCCAAAAGGAAGATAAGCAAACCAATAAATCAGACAACTGCGGGCTGGAATTTCTAGAAAGGTGGCAAATTGGGGATTAAGGCGTTGAGAAAGCGATAGATAAATCGCAACAAAAGCCAAAGCTTGCAAGCCGAAGGAGAGGAGAGTGCTACGAGTGGATTGCAAGAGGCGATCGCACCCAATCGCTAGCGGAATTAATTGCAGCATAACTAATAGATAATACGCCCCCGGAAAGACCTTTCCTTGGAGTAAAATTAATCCTAACTCGCCTCGTTCTGCGGGTTGCCCAAAATAGCGCAAACCAGCGGCAATACTAAACCAAAATAGCGTTGGAATCAGCAAGCGAAATAGCCGTTTTCGACAGAGTTCCCAGCGCGATTTCTCTGGATACCTTTCTAAACTTCTGGCTAAGAGAAAAAACGATAAACTCAGGAGTACGGGAACGCAAAACCGCAGGGGTGCAAAGAGAACCTCAACCCCAGGGGCAATTTCGGCATAGGCAGAAGTCGGAAGAAATAGACTGTGATAGGAGACAACCGCCATCATGCTAATCGCTTTAAGAAAATCCACCCAAAATAGGCGATCGCTCTGAGAAATTGGAGTAAACTTAGCGCCAGTGGTCGTATCCATCGCTTAAAATACCTTGTAATGATATTGGGCAATTCGGCGGGCAATTGCACCCCAGCGCCAACTTCCAGTCAGAGACGCCCAGTAAGCAAAGCCCCGGAAAGCTGTGCGATAATCGATCTGTTTGACTTGCCCAGTTCTGCGAATTTCCTGATGGGCAGTACGGCTATTACCGCTACTACGAATTTCACCCCACGGTAAAAGGCGCGTATGCTGCCAAGTTAAAGCCTTTTCAATGGATTGGATGGCTTGAGGTGTGAGAGGATTCGTTGGAAAATAGGCCACCCAACGCCCCGCAAACAAAACGCTAGCCATCTGGTAACTGCTGTCAAACCCGCCCATTTCGGGATAAATGCCATCGGGCTGTTGTAAGAGTAACCCTTCTTGTAGAGCAAATTGGGCATATTCCATTAAAGCGCGATCGCCACTCAGGAGACTAGTTAATCCCAAAGCACAAGCCACCAGATAGCGACGATGGGTGTAGGGTTGATTGTTATTGCTACCCCGCTGCCACACTTCCGGTTGAATCATCCACTGGGCGGCGCGATGTACCAGGGGTTGATAGTAGGCAATTTGCGCGGCATATTCTTCAGCATAGGGAGATTGTTGGAGAATGAGGAGCGATCGCGCCACCGCCTGGACAAAAAATGAGGTACTGTGAAAGGGATCGCCCGTCCCTGCAAAACTGCCATCGGCACTTTGGCGAGAAAATCCCCATGCAAACATCTTAAACGCGGCATCAATGGCAGCGCGATCGCCCCTGACTACCCCCGCTACCAAGGCTTCTTCCCCCTGGCGTTGGGCTTCAATAAACCAGGTATCCGCCTCACCACGTTCCCATTGGGCGTTTACCCCATACGCCCCAGTCTCCGACATCGCCCGATACAAGCTATCGGGTTGGCGATAGAGTACATTGGCAATCAGGGGCGAGGCTTCAAGCTGAAAATCGGTTTTCAAAAACTGAATTCTCTGGCGAAATAACGCCGGAGTTCTCTCAAAACTTTGACTATAAGCCGCCTGAGTCGAGAGACAATACAGGCTAATTAAGGGAATTGTCAGCCATTGCGATCGCATCTTTCGATCCTCTCCAGTTTACAAGGATGGGGGGGAAGAAGGGAGTTGGGGGTTGGGGATGAAGAGTCGTTAAAACTATCGGGGTTTCCCAGTTCTAGGGTCATTGGTTCG
>NZ_MJGC01000096.1 GCF_001746915.1 Desertifilum tharense IPPAS B-1220 | reverse complement strand
TTGGGGGGAAGAAGGGAGTTGGGAGTTAGGAGTTGAGGGTTGGGGGAAGAAGGGAGTTGGGAGTTAGGAGTTGGGGGTTGGGGGAAGAAGGGAGTTGGGAGTTGGGGGTTGGGGAAGAAGAGGATGGCGGGGTGGGGAAGAGGCTGTTAGCTATGGGGGGGAAGGTAGGCGAAGCGTAGCTTGGCGGAACGGGAACGGGGGTTTTGTTCTAACTCATCTTCTTGGGCGATGATGGGTTTTTTGGTGATGACTTTGAGAAGATCGGAATCTTTGAAGCTATGTTTGACTAGGCGATCTTCGAGACTATGAAAGCTAATGATACCGATTCTGCCACCCGGTTTTAGCCAATGGGGGGCTTGGGTTAAAAAGGTTTCTAGGGAAGTCAGTTCTTGGTTAACGGCGATGCGTAGCGCTTGGAAGACGCGCGTGGCGGGGTGAATTCTGCCATAGCGGGCTTTTGGAGGATAGCATTGGGCGATCGCCTCTGCAAGTTGCACCGTGGTTTCAAAAGGACGCTTTTCTACAACGCGCCGCGCAATACGCCGAGAGAGGCGTTCTTCTCCGTAGCGATAGAAGATATTGGCTAACTCTACCTCATCGCTTTCATTAATGAGATCTGCCGCTGTGAGGGACTGGCGGCGGTCCATCCGCATATCTAAAGCCGCTGCGTGACGAAAACCAAACCCCCGTTCTGGGATATCCAATTGAGCCGAACTGACCCCCAAATCCGCGATAATGCCATCAAAACGGGTATCGCCGGGTGGGTAGTCGCTAAAATTTCCCTGCCAAAAGCTAACCCTATCCCCAAATGAGGATAACCGAGATTGGGCGGCTGCGATCGCCTCAGCATCGCGATCGATAGCGCTAACCCGCACATCAGGAAACTGACTCAAAATCAGAGAACTATGACCCCCACCGCCTACCGTCGCATCGAGATAATGACCTCCCGGCGCAACCGCCAAGCCTTCAACCAACTCGCGGCTTAGAACCGGAACGTGAACAAACGTCGAACTTTCAACCATGACTTGACTGCGATCGCCTATTTCTCTATTGTGCGGAAAAGTGTTTCCTCTGTCATAGAGAAATACCTTTTCCCTCCGACTCTATAATTGAAAGGATGAAATAAAAATAAACATAAATCTCCCCTCTATGAGCAGGATTGAAACGAAAACAGAACCAATGGTTCTCAACATGGGGCCCCACCACCCCTCGATGCACGGGGTACTCCGGTTGATTGTCACATTGGATGGAGAAGACGTAGTAGACTGCGAACCCGTGTTAGGCTACCTGCACCGGGGTATGGAAAAGATTGCGGAAAACCGCAGCAATATCATGTTCATCCCCTACGTTAGCCGTTGGGACTACGCGGCGGGGATGTTTAACGAAGCCATTACCGTCAATGCGCCGGAAAAATTAGCCGATATTCCGGTTCCCAAACGCGCCAGCTACATCCGCGTCATCATGCTGGAGTTGAACCGCATCGCCAACCACCTCCTCTGGTTAGGACCTTTCTTGGCTGACGTTGGCGCGCAAACCCCATTTTTCTATATCTTCCGCGAACGCGAGTTGATTTATGACCTGTGGGAAGCGGCTTCGGGTCAGCGGTTAATTAATAACAACTATTTCCGCATTGGGGGAGTAGCAGCCGATTTACCCTATGGTTGGGTGGATAAGTGCTACGACTTCTGCGACTACTTCCAAGAGAAGGTAGACGAATACGAACGCCTAATTACCAATAACCCGATTTTCCGGCGACGGGTGGAAGGCGTGGGAACCATTTCTCGCGAAGATGCGATTAATTGGGGTCTTTCTGGCCCAGTGTTGCGCGGTTCTGGCGTGAAGTGGGACTTGCGGAAAGTTGACCATTACGAGTGTTATGACGATTTTGACTGGGAAGTCCAGTGGGAAACCGGGGGAGACTGTATGGCGCGGTACCTGGTTCGCGTTCGGGAGATGCGCGAGTCCCTGAAGATTATTCGTCAAGCGCTAAAAGGTCTTCCTGGCGGGCCGTATGAGAATTTGGAAGCCAAACGGATGGCGGAAGGTCCAAAATCTCAATGGAATGATTTTGACTACCAGTTCCTTGGGAAGAAGTTGGCCCCCACGTTCAAAATTCCGGCTGGCGAACATTATGTCCGTTTGGAAAGCGGGAAAGGGGAGTTGGGGATTTTTATCATCGGCGATGATAATGTGTTTCCCTGGCGGTGGAAAATTCGTCCGGCAGATTTTAACAACCTACAAGTGGTTCCTCAGATTTTGCGGGGCATGAAGGTTGCTGATATTGTGACGATTTTGGGGAGTATCGATATCATTATGGGTTCTGTGGATCGCTAAGAGGTTGCGATCGCACTCCGATTTTACAAACAAGAGGCGCAACTGTTCGCGCCTTTTGTTTTTATTGGGGTTTGACAAAGGTCCACTCTAAAGCCTGAACGGGCGCAGTTTTCAGCGCTTCGTTAAGTTCGGCGTTATTCTTAAAGGTGACTTGTTTGAGATATTGCGCCTCAACGTTAACGGTAAATGGGTCTTCCCCAAATGGCCAAGGCTGAACAATGACTTTCTCGTCTTGTCTTTGCAAAACGTCATAGCGCGTTCCCTCGCTATTGGTGAAAATTTCGAGATACCGTTCGCCTGCGGGTAGGTTACGATTGCAGAGGATCAAGGAAAGGCGATCGCAAAATTGAAAGAAGTCATAAGCTAAAGCGGTTTTATCTTTGTTAATCTTTAACGCTTTGCGCCACGCTTGTTGACATTTGAGTTGTTCGTCTAAAAATTCATCGAGTTCTGCTGACTCTCCCCGTTTTCCGCCATACAAAAAGCTGAGATGCATTGAGGTGAGAAGCGTTACCCATCTACCTCGATATCTGGCACTCTCTATCAGTTCTTTTAAACGGTTTAAGTCAATCTCTTGCTCTAGCGTAAAATCTAAAGGTGCGCCTGCTGGGGTTAAACTATCTTTTTCCCATTCTTTCTCTAAGTCGTCATGATGAGAAATGGCGGCTAGGGTTTCAAAAACTCGTTCGGGACGATGTTTAGGATGCCAATGTCCGGCAATTTGAGCCGCTAATAAAGCATGGGCGCGATGATAGATGACTTCCCAACCTTCTTCATGTTGATTGACAATCATAGTAGGATTTTTTATGCTCAAAAATTAGATGTCTTTACTTTGACAAATTTCTTCAAAGTTTTACATCTAACTGAAGAAAGATTCATTTTCTAATGTTTTTTGAAATTAGTTGAATTAATGGCAGGTTTAAAATATGATTGAGCCAATGAACGCTCTCTATCCTTAAAAAAAAGAAAGTTAGAGGAAATTAGGATTGGATTTAAAGTAGATAGACTAACTTTTATTTCTCAAATAATGAACAAATCTCAGCCAAGCGAAAATCAACCCCTCAAAGACTATATTCTCGAACGAATTGCCAGCCATCCCCAACAGAGAATAACGTTTGCTGAATATATGGAGATAGTCTTATATCAGCCAGAACTGGGTTATTATGCGACCAATCAAGTTAATATCGGCAAATCGGGTGACTTTTTTACAGCGTCTAATCTAAGTGCAGATTTTGGTGAGTTACTAGCAGAGCAATTTGTGGAAATGTGGGAGATACTAGGCTGTCCCTCGGTTTTTCAGCTTGTTGAAATGGGGGCGGGTTCGGGTTTGCTAGCCCAGGACATCCTAAGTTATCTCAATTTGAACTATCCTCGCTTTTTTCAATCCTTAGAATATCTAATTATAGAAACTGCATCGGGACTCATTGAGGCACAAAAACAACGCTTATCCTCTGGGTTGGATAGCGCTAAAGTGAGTTGGCAATCCTGGGAAACGATCGGCGATCGCTCAATTGTGGGTTGCTGTTTTTCCAATGAATTAGTTGATGCTTTTCCAGTTGCCCAAATTATCTTAAAACAGGGACAATTCCAAGAAATCTACGTTACGGCAGATTTAGAGAAAAACTGGATTGAAATTGCCGATACTCCCTCAACCTCTCGGTTGTTAGACTATTTTGAGTTCAATCAAATTCCCATCCTTTCAGAATCCTATCCTGAAGGCTATCGCAGCGAAGTCAATTTAGCCGCTTTAGACTGGCTAGAAACAGTGACAACCAAACTTCAACGCGGTTATCTTTTAACCCTAGATTATGGCTATCCGGCCCCGCGCTACTATAGTCCCTATCGAAATAGCGGAACGTTGCAATGCTATTACCAGCATCAACGCCACAATAACCCCTATCTGAACATAGGCAGACAGGATATTACCGCCCACGTTAACTTTACCGCCTTAGAACGCTATGGCGATCGCTGCGGCTTGCAACAGTTGGGGTTTACTCAACAAGGACTCTTTTTAATGGCACTCGGAATCGGCGATCGCTTAAATGCCCTGCGCGATGCTAACCTATCCTTAGAGCAAACCTTGCGGCGACGGGATGCCCTCCATCAGTTAATCGATCCAGCAGGGTTAGGTAATTTTGGCGTATTAGTCCAAGCCAAAGGACTCAACGATGAGCAGAAGGCGCGATCGCTCAAAGGCTTAAAAATCCCCACCTAGTTTAACAATCCCTAACCAGGGGTTTAGTTAATGGCGATACAAACAGCGTTATGCTTACCATAGAACAACTGTCAATAAACGTAGCCTGTGGGCTTGCGTGTTGAAAACGCTTATGAATTCTCCAGAAACACCCGAATTAGAGGATCGACTCAAGGATCTAGAAACTGAAATCAATATACACCCCGTCGTCAAACACGAACCCGAAGCCCAACCCAGTCTCCCCTCTACATTCTCTAAACTCATGAACTGGTATCAAGGCTTATCGGGTTCTGGGAAAATTGTTACTCTCGTCGTTGTCGCTATCGTCGGCTTAATGGTTATTCAACTGTTTGTCCGCTTAGTCGCTATTGCAATTGGTCTAACCGTTCTGGCGACTTTGCTTTACTTGGCCTACAAGTTCTTTTCTAATTCTCACCCGGCGCAGGAGTGAAGAGGATGGGGGGGTGGGGGGAAGAAGGGAGTTAGGAGTTGGGAGTTGGGGGTTGGGGAAGAAGGGGGTTGGGAGTTGGGAGTTGGGAGTTGGGGAAGAAGGGAGTTGGGGGTTGGGGAAGAAGGGGGTTGGGAGTTGGGAGTTGGGGGTTGGGGAAGACGGGAGTTGGGAGTTGGGAGTTGGGATGCTGTAATTTGTGTGAATGTGACTCGCGATAGTGGACGCCGCACTAAAATACACTCATCGCCTGTTGACTCGGATGATGAAGTGAATGTCCAGTCCTACCGCCAGAAAAGATTCAAATTCCCCGCCAACCTCTCGACGGCTGCGCTTGCGGAAACCTCCTCTATTACTGCGACGTTTGGGTGCTTGGGTTGTAGAAGTTACCTTAATTAGTAGCAGCGCGATCGCACCCTATGCTATGGGTGAATATGCCCGAACCCATAGCGAGACACAAGTCCCCCTGAATCCGGTTTTAAGTGCAACTCAAGATAATATTGCCCAAACCTTAGCCATTCCCATCACCCAAAGCGATCGCACCGTTGCCCCCATTACCAATTTACTCTGGTCAGTGGCGCTTGCGGCCCCGATTGCCGTTACCGCGTGGCAGCTTTTCCTCTTGGGAAGTACCGGGAAAACCTCGCCCAAACGGTGGTTTGGCGTGCGAGTCATTGGGGCAAATGGCGCACCTCCCGGCGTTGTGCGGGCGTTTGTTCGCGAAGCAGTTGGGCGTTGGGGCTTACCCCTGGGAATTGCCTATAGTATTTGGCGCTATAGCGGCGCATTTCCCGACTTAGGAGTATTAGCGGGACTGGCTGGCTTTTTCCTATTAGCAGAATGTGCTAGCAGTCGCTTTAATCGCCATCATCGCGCATTTCATGACCGATTGGCCGGGACTTTTGTGCTTTCGGAAAGCCAACGAAAAGGGAGAGGAACCCCTTTTTCAGCAGAAATAGACGAAACCCCTACCCTGGCAGCAATTGTCCTTACCCCAGAAGCCATTCAGCGGCGCAGCAGCTTGTGGTACTGGATGCGCGAACATCCGGGTTTAACGCTACTCATCGCCCTCCTCGCTTCTCTGAGTGCCATTTTAGGCACATTTGTGGGTACCCAAATTTATATCCAAACCCAAGCGAACCGCCGAGAATTTCAGCAACAGGATAACCAACTGTTTCTCGAATTAGTGGGAAAACTGAATGCAGACACCCCTGCGGGAAGTGCTAGCGCCCTCTCTAGCCGCCGAGAAGCAATTTTAGCCTTGGGAACCGTTGGCGATCGCAGAGCCATGCAATTTCTAGTAGACTTGCTGAGTCAGGAACAAACGCCGGAAAATCTAGACCCCATTCAACAAGCGCTAGTCAGTAGCGGCCCGGAAGCATTACCCTTTCTTCAACGCCTCAATCAAGCCCTCAAAGCCCAACTCGACTCCATTCAACCCACGCGCAACCCCACCCCCCAAGCACAAATCCTCACCCGGCGCTTGCAAGCCACCCAAAGCGCGATCGCTAAAATTCTAACCGTTTATAGCGGACAAACAGCCCAAACCGATCTCAGCCGCACTTATCTCGGTCGAATTTCTGCCCCAACACCTTTCACCCTCGTTTTAGATAACCTGGATTTATCCGGAATTCAGTTTCGCAACGCCATTCTAGAAGGAGGCAGTTTTCGCAACAGTCGCTTCTACGGCCCAGGCCCGGACGGTCGCATCGGCACCTATGATGATTGGATAGCCGATTTAAGCGGCGCTGACTTGAAAGAAACCGACTTCACCGGGGCAAATTTATCTCGCGCGACTCTCAGCCGTGCTAGTTTATTGCGAGCCACCCTCAATGGTGCCAATTTAACCCATGCGCGTTTAGACGCAGCCAACCTGAGTAGCGCCCAACTCACCGGCGCTTCCCTAGAATCTGCCAACCTCGCCGCCGCGAGTTTAGTGGGGGCAGATTTAGCCAATGCCAATCTCACCTTTACCAACCTCCAAGGGGCGCGTTTAGCCCAAATTCAGGGGAATAACGCCCAATTTCAACACGCCGAACTGACTCAAACCGATTGGCAAGGAGCAGATTTAGCCAATGCTAATTTTACCCAAGCCAAACTCAACGAAGCCGATTTGAGCGGAACGCAACTCAGCGGGGCAAACTTGCGAAATACGCAGCTACGCAACGCTAGTTTGCGCGGGGCTAATCTAAGTTTTGCTGATTTTCGCGGTGCCAATGTAGAAGGCGTTGATTTTCAAGGGGCAGTATTTCAACAAACCCCAACCGCCTCCCCTACCAGTTTTATTGAAAAAGCCCCCCATCAGCGCGATCGCACCTGGCAAGGAGTAAATTTAACTCAGACACAAAATCTAGAACCCGTCCAATTAGAGTACCTCTGCCAACAAGGGGCAATTCATCCCCAATGTCCCTAGGTGAAAAGTTTGACACTTCTGGGAGCCTAAACAGTAGGATAAACTCGGTATGGAAATGAGAGATCGACGAACTCATCATTTTTTACCGTTGGTGGAGTGAGGAGCAATTTGCATGAAACGCTGTCAACAGTGGATTCTCGGATTAGGGGCTGCAATCTTAGGCATCGGGGCTTTATCTAGTCAACCCGCCTTCGCCCAAGCAGCCTACGGAAGTTATATTGGGGTGGGGCCAGCCTTTGGTGTTGCTGGAGGAGGCGACGACGCCGGACGCCCTGCAAGTGCTGTGATTGCGGTTCGCTACAAGTTATTAGAAACCCCGATTTCCCTGCGGACTCAAGCTTTTATTTTCGGCGGAACGGCTGCTGTCGTACCTACCGTATCCTACGACGTACCGCTCAACTGGCAAACCGATATCTATATCGGCGCGGGTTATTCCTTCTCCAACGGACAAGATGCTTCTCCTGTAGGCAATCGTAACGGTTTCGCGATTCAACCCGGCGTTGACTACGTTTTACCTTCCGGGAATACCGTGATTTTTGGCAATGCAGTCATTGCTTTTGATGCCTATCGCGATGGCGGCGGAACAGCCGTTTCCCTACAAGGTGGCGTCGGTTTGCGCTTCTAAACTCACCGCTTTCTGAGTGCTGAGTGTAAAGTGCTGAGTGCTGAGTGGGGAAGATGGTGGGGGGATGGGGAGGTGGGGGGAAGAGAGTACCGAGTTCCGAGTTCCGAGTGGGAAAAGAGTGCTGAGTGAGAAGAGGATGGGGGGATTCAAGAGTGCTGAGTGCTGAGTTCTGAGTAGGTACCTAGGACAATAGCCCATTCCCTTTCTTCCCCAACCCCCAACTCCTAATTCCTAACTCCCTTCTTCCCCAACCCCCAACTCCTAACTCCCAATTCCCTTCTTCTTCCACAACTCCCAACTCCCTTCCTCTTCCCCCTGTAGTGATACAATGCCTAAGCATTGAAATATCGCGTCAAAGGGGCTGAACGTGGTTCAAGCACCAGTATCAAAGTCTGTGAGTTTATCGAATCTGGCGTTTCCCGAACGCTGGCTGTCTGCATCGGATTTACAAGCCTGGTTAGAGCAGATTAGCGATCGCATTATTGCAGGCGATCGCCTCTCTCGCGACCAAGCCTTATCTCTGGCTACCCTTGAGGGAGAAGAGCAAATCTTACTCTTGTGCGAGGCGGCTAACCGCGTGCGACAAGCTTGTTGTGGCAATACCGTGGATTTGTGCAGTATTGTCAACGTTAAATCGGGGAATTGTTCGGAAAATTGCAATTTTTGCGCTCAGTCAGCCTATCATCCCGGCGATGAGTCGCCCATTTATGGCTTAAAATCCTCAGAAGAGATTTTAGCCCAAGCGAGAGCCGCTGCTGCTGCCGGGGCGAAACGCTTTTGTTTGGTAAGTCAGGGACGCGGCCCCAAATATAGCAGTCCCAAGTCCCAAGAATTTGAACAAATTCTCGAAACCGTCCGCCAAGTGATTGCGGAAACCCAAATTAAACCCTGTTGCGCGTTAGGCGAAATCACCGTCGAACAGGCACAAGCCCTCAAGGATGCAGGCGTTACCCGCTACAACCACAACCTAGAGGCCTCGGAAAACTTTTTCCCCCAAGTTGCCACCACCCATAGCTGGCGCGATCGCACTGAAACTATTAAAAACCTAAAATCCGTTGGCATTCAAGCCTGTACGGGCGGCATTTTAGGCATGGGCGAAAGCTGGGAAGACCGCGTAGACTTAGCCTTAGCCTTGCGCGATTTAGAGGTAGAATCTGTCCCATTAAACCTCCTCAATCCTAGACCGGGGACGCCAATGGGCGATCGCTCCAAACTCGATCCCTACGAAGCCCTCAAAGCGATCGCAATTTTCCGTTTGATTCTCCCTCAACAAATTATTCGCTATGCTGGAGGGCGAGAAGCCATTATGGGCGAGTTGCAATCCCTAGGACTCAAAGCCGGGATCAACGCCATGCTCATCGGTCATTACCTCACCACCCTCGGCCAGCCCCCCGAAAAAGACCGGGCGATGCTTGAATCGCTAGGGCTTCAAGGCGGTGAAGCGCCTGTCCCCGGACAACCCCTCGCGTGAAGCCTCGCTCTATTGCCTCCAAAACGCAGTCGGAGCAGGTGGTAGCGCCCTCTCAAACCCGCGTCGATCTGCGTTTTGTTATGATTTCTCCCACCGAACTGCTGTGGGCGCTGACGGGTCTAATTTTGACCATTGGCGGCACGTTTATTGAAGCCTTTATTGCAACGCCCCTGTGGACTTGGACTGAGCATGGGTATCAACTGTACTCTCTCGGTGTCACGTCGCAAATCGGGGCGGTTTTGCTGATTGGCTGCTTGGGGGGTAAAAACGCCGGAGTGCTATCGCAAATTGCCTACCTGGTTCTGGGTTTAACCTGGTTCCCCGTCTTTGCCCAAGGCGGCGGGATGGGTTACATTCAAGAACCGAGTTTTGGCTATTTGTTAGGATTCGTTCCGGGCGCGTGGGTGTGCGGTTCCCTGGCATTTAAATTACCCTCGCGCTTAGAATCCCTCGCGTTTAGCTGTTTGTGTGGCTTGCTGTGCATTCACCTCACCGGACTAGGCTACTTAATTGTTTGCCATAGCTTAAACTGGTTCAGCACTCCGGCGATGCCGTTTTGGGATGCCGTTTGGCGCTACTCCCTTTCCCCCCTTCCCGGACAATTAGCAGTAGTGTGTGCTGCAACAGTCCTTGCCTTTACGCTCCGGCGTGTCATGTTTTATTAAAGATTGTGCCGTCATTGGCCTGCAAACCATTCGCCCATGACCCTAAAAAATCGTTTATTCTGGACTGTTGCCCTGATTGGCTTTGGCTTCGATCACCTCACCAAGTTATGGGTGGTGGCCAATTTTGCGTTGCAAGAAAGTTGGCCGCTTATTCCTGGGGTGTTTCACTTCACCTACGTTCGCAACTATGGGGCCGCTTTTAGTCTGTTTAGCGATAACGGTCAATGGTTGCGCTGGCTTTCGCTTGCGGTCAGTTTAGGCTTAATGGCGCTGGCTTGGTTTGGCCCGCAAATGGATCGCTGGGAACAAGCAGGCTATGGGTTTATCTTAAGCGGAGCCATTGGGAATGGCGTCGATCGCTTTGTTGCCGGTTATGTGGTGGATTTTCTCGATTTTCGCTTGATTCGCTTTCCCGTTTTTAACCTAGCCGATGTGTTTATTAATGTGGGAATTGTTTGTTTGTTAATTGCCACCTTTCGCCAAAATCCCAATTCCGAACGCCACCCCCCCCAAAGTTAAGCGGATTAGCCCATTTTGTATGATGGGAGTAAGGCGCAATTCCACCCAACCCACCGCTGAAGATTCCTGGAATAGATCGGGGGTTACGTGTATCTGAAGGGACAAGCTATTTCTAGCAAAGGGCTGTAGCGAGCAGCGTACTCAGTCCTAACCTTGAGGGGAATTGCTGATGGCACAAGCTGCGATCGCCCCTGGTACTCTAACCTCTCTCGATCTGGCTCAGTTGGGTGCGTCCTGAGTCCGGTATAACCCCATCCTGATTGACTGACAAAGCGCGAATGAGTTCTCCCCAACCCCCCAAGCAACCTCGTACTCTGATCGGAACGATTACCCAAGCCGTTCAAACGGTTCAAGCCAAGGTCAATTTCTCGAAACTGGTTCTCAAACCCAACGCTAGGGTGCCGCAACTGCTGGTACAAGATGCCGATGCGCCGCAAGCCGATGTCTATCCCCTCTTAGGCGATCGCTATTTGTTGGGACGCAGTTCCAAATCCTGCGATATTGTGATTCGCAACCCCGTCGTCAGTCAAGTTCATCTGTCTCTAACCCGCGATCGGCGGCGCGGTCCGTTTATCCTCAAGGATGAAAACTCCACTAACGGCATCTATCGCCGCAAGCGCCGCGTTTCCAGCACGCCTCTCTATCACGGCGATATCTATACCCTCGGCCCGCCGGAGTTACAAGCCTCCGTTCGCATTCAATATCAAGACCCGCCCCCCTGGTACGTTCGCACCGCCCGCTACGCCCTATACGGGATTGGAGGAATGACCGCCTTAGTGGCTTCTTGGGTGTTGTGGGAGTGGCAGAAATTCACCGTTTACCCCATGCCCCTGTCTGTCCAAGGGCCCGTAATTGTGTATGCGCGAGACGAACAACCCCTGGTTCCCCCACGGGGCGATGCGGCGCACATTGAGTTAGCACGACTCTCTGATTTTTCACCGCACTTGGCTAAGGCCTTAATTGCCTCGGAAGATAGCCGTTACTATTGGCATTTAGGCGTCGATCCAGTGGGTACCCTGCGCGCCCTATTTGCGAACTTGCGGGGGGGCGAGATTCGCGAAGGCGGAAGTACGATTACTCAACAACTCGCCCGCAGTTTGTTTCGCGAGTATGTGGGGACGCAAGATAGTGCGGGGCGCAAGTTGCGCGAAGCCGTGGTCGCGATGAAGCTGGAAACGGTTTATAGTAAAGACCGCTTATTGCTAACGTACTTAAATCGCGTCTATTTGGGAAGTAATAACTTTGGGTTTGAAGATGCAGCCCAGTTTTACTTTGGCAAATCCGCCACGGATTTAACCTTATCTGAAGCCGCGACATTGGTGGGAATTTTACCCGCGCCTAATAGTTTTAACCCAATTCGCGATTACGAACGGGCAGTGAGACAGCGCGATGGCGTGATTTACCGCATGGTGACGCTGGGGATGATTAGCCAAGAAGAGGCGCAACAGGCGCGGCGATCGCGCATTGAAGTCAACCCAGAAGCCCTCAGAGAATTAGAACAAACCATTGCGCCCTATTTCTACGATTACGTCTTTACCGAACTCGAATCGTTATTGGGAACTCAACTGGCGCGGGAAGGCAATTTTATTATTGAAACGGGTCTCGATCCGCGCATCCAATCCCAGGCGGAATCCTCGCTTCGCAGCACCGTAACCACCACGGGCGCGAGTTTAGGCTTCGATCAAGGGGCGGTTGTCACCCTCGACAGCAGTACGGGGGAAATTGTGGCAATGGTGGGCGGCGTGGACTATCAACGCAGCCAGTTTAATCGCGTGACCCAAGCCCAACGCCAACCGGGTTCTACGTTTAAGGTGTTTGCCTATGCGGCGGCGATCGCTCAAGGCATTTCCCCCGGTACAGTTTATACTTGTGCCCCGTTAAACTGGGGCGGACAATTTTATTCGGGGTGCGAACGCAGTAGCGGGGCGGTGGATATGTACCAAGGACTCGCCCAATCTGAAAACTCGGTTGCTTTGAGAATTGCCCAAGATGCGGGGTTAGATCGGGTGATTCGCATGGCGCAAAGTTTGGGAATTCGTTCTAATTTGCGATCGTCTCCGGGTTTAATTTTAGGAGAAAGCGAAGTGACCCCTTTAGAAATGACTGGGGCTTTTGCGGTATTTGCCAATCAAGGCCGGCGAAATCGTCCCCACGCCATTAAGCGGATTTTGGATAGCAGCGATTGCCAAACCCGCGACGATCCTCAAACCTGCCGCGTCATCTACGATTACACCCGCAACCCGGAAGCCAATGCGCCCGTTATTTCTCCCGATGTGGCCGATACGATGACGGTGTTAATGCAAGGAGTAGTCGCGGCTGGAACCGGAAGGGCAGCCTCGATTGGATTTGGCGATGAAGCCGGAAAAACGGGAACGACGAACGATAATGTCGATTTGTGGTTCATTGGCTATCTGCCTAGCCGCAATCTAGCCACAGGGATTTGGTTAGGTAACGATAACAACGATCCGACTAGCGGCAGTAGCGGAATTGCCGCTCAATTGTGGTCTGATTACATGAGGCAAATTGTTCGTTAAGGAATTCCGACAAAAGGGGCTGTCATTTCAGATTAAATCGGATATGATGGCTACGGAGTAAGGTTCGGTGACAGAGCGACCGACTCACTAAGTTTTTTTGGTGAATGGCGCTTTCTTTCCGACCTGAACTTCTAGCTTGGTTTGGAGAGAATCGTGACCATTTATATTGGCAACCTGTCTTTTCAGGCAACTGAGGACGACCTCAAAGAAATCTTTGAAGAATACGGCAAAGTCAGTCGGATTAGCCTTCCTGTAGACCGCGAAACAGGCAAAAAGCGCGGTTTTGCCTTTGTCGAGATGGAAGACGACGCTCAAGAAGATTCTGCGATCGCAGAACTCGATGGCGCTGAATGGCTCGGTCGGTCAATTAAAGTGAATAAAGCAAAACCGAGGGAAAATGACGGTCGTCGCAATCCCGGTGGAAACTTTACTCGGCGAGCTTAAGGCAGACTCATTCCCTTAAGCGAGCTATCGAGAAGCGAAGTTTATTCTGCGATCGTAGAGACTAGGGTCAAGCTCTAATCTCTACGATTTTGCTGTATCATCCGCTCCAAGATTAACCGTTCGGCAGAGGCTCGCGGTCGAAGCCTGACGGGTGTTTGACTCAGCCCTAAAAGAACCCACCCGACAGACCTTACCTTTTATCGCTTCAAAAATCGACTCGCCATTTGCAGCGCTTCGCCGACATCAACCGTGCCATCCCCATTGGCATCTAAAAAGCTGTGCAACACAGAATTGTTCCCTTGAGGATTTTGGGTCGAGGTGCCCGTTTTCAGTAAATTCAGAATCACCGGCACCACAATCGGTAACATCATTTGAATGGTATTGGCATCTAGCCCCGTGCGTTGCGCTACCGATTGAACCAACTGCTGCGTTTGTGGCAAGCTAAAGAGCGCTTGCACCGCTTGGGCGTTAGGCGTCACCCCAGCGTACTGATTGACCAACGCCTGCGCCTGCTGTTCGCCGCCGCCACTAGCCGCCCGTTCGCGCAACGAAGACCGAACGGCACCCCCCACTAAAGACAGCACCGATTGAATTTGGCTCGGATTGGCTCCCGTACTGCCATTAAGTTGCTGCACTACATTTAAGATTGTGGATAACTGACCCGAATTTGCTTCTTGGTTCGGATTATTGAGCGCGCCTAAAATCTGATTAAACAGTCCCACGTTAATACTCCCTTTTGCTGGAATCCTTCGCGATCGCACAGTCGGTGAATTTTGCGGTTTGAGATAGGCTAGAGAAGTCGGCGATCGCAGCCAACCCATCTCAATTGCCCATACCCTTAAAATATTCCATATTCCGCCCGCAATCGTCTCTAGCTTTAGTAGAACTTTAATGTATGCCCCTGTCGCGCATCCTCACTCTGATTATTGGTCTCAGCGTCATTCTGGGGTTAATGCTATGGACGATCAACTCCTTGCGTTGGCTCTACTGGCAGATTTCCTACACGTCGCCATTTTTAGGGACGCTGTTAATTTTAGTGCTGCTGTTGCTGCTCGGCACCTTAATTGCCACCTTTATTTACTACGCCTTTCTCTTCAGTCAGCCGGGGGGTAAAGGTCGCCAGCGCCAGTCCCGGATCAAAGTTCCGGAAGCCAAAGCCGAAGCCGCCGTGCAAACCATTCGCGCCGTTCGCGCCCAAGTGACGCAAATCCAAGATGAAGTGGCCCGTCAAGCCCTAATTGACCGCACGCGCGAAATCGAGCATACCCTACAAGGCGGAGACTTGCGCGTCGTTGTGTTTGGCACGGGTTCGGCGGGAAAAACCTCTTTAATTAACGCTTTGCTAGGGCGAGTTGTGGGACAAGTGGACGCGCCAATGGGAACCACCTCCACCGGACAGACCTATAGCTTAAAGCTCAAAGGGATGAACCGCGAGATTCTAATTACCGATACGCCGGGAATCTTAGAAGCAGGCGTCGCCGGAACCGAACGCGAACAACTGGCGCGACAATTTGCCACCGTTGCAGATTTGCTGGTATTTGTGGTTGATAACGATTTGCGGGCTTCCGAGTACGAACCGCTGCAAACCTTAGCCCGAATTGGCAAACGCAGCATTTTAGTTTTAAATAAAGTCGATCTGTATACCGATCGCGATCGCGAAGAAATTTTAGCCCGCCTGCGAGAACGAGTGCGCGGGTTTATCTACTCTCAGGATATTATCGCGATCGCAGCCAACCCCAGAGCCGTCCCCTTAGAATCGGGAGAACTTTACCAACCCGAACCCGATGTCATGCCTTTGATTCGGCGTTTAGCCGCCATTTTACGCGCCGAAGGGGAAGACCTAATTGCCGATAACATCCTCTTGCAATCTCAGCGCTTAGGAGAAGAAGCCCGTCGCCTAATTGATGGACAGCGGCGGCGACAAGCGGATAAGGTCGTTGAACGGTTTCAATGGATTGGGGCCGGGGTGATTTCAGTAACGCCGTTACCCGTGGTGGATTTATTGGCAACGGCGGCGGTGAATGCCCAGATGGTGGTAGAAATTGGTAAAATTTACGGCTGCGAACTCAATGTCGAACGCGGTCGAGAATTGGCCCTCTCTTTGGCGAAGACGCTGGCGAGTTTGGGGGTAGTAGAGGGGGCAATGCGCCTGTTAACCACCGCTTTGCAGTTAAATATTGGCACCTTCTTAATCGGTAAAGCCATCCAAGGGGTAACGGCAGCTTATCTCACCCGGATTGCAGGTAAAAGTTTTATTGAGTATTTCCGTCACGATCAAGATTGGGGCGATGGCGGGATGACAGAGGTGGTTCAGCGCCAGTTTCAACTCAACCGCCGCGAAGAGTTTATCAAAGCGTTTGTGCAAGAAGCGATCGCCAAAGTCGTTCAACCCCTAACCGGAAAAACGGAGACTCAGGAAGAAATGGAACTCTACATTCCTCAACCTCCGGCGCGAGAACCCGAATTTTCTGAACGCCCCTCCCCACCCTCTAGAGAATTTGCCGAACCGGCTGATGATTGGATGCAGCCTAGATCTAGTAATGAAGAAGACTGGTAAGGATTGGGCTTGATATTGCTCTAGGCAGAGGTTAAAGAAGGTATCGGTTCGCTAGGATGGGCGATTGATTGCAAGATCGTCCATTCCATCGGTTCAGGTGAATAGAGCGATCGCCATCCTCAGATAAGGGACTTCGGTCGCTTGTTTGCCAAGACGTTCGCTACATTGGGTGCATCTTCTTGAGAAATCAACAGGCAAGGGCGACGTTAAGAACGATGCTTCTCAAATGTCGGTACTGAAAAAGCGACCGGAGAGAACCAATCATACTCCCAAATCGAAAAACTAAGCTAGATTTGGATGGTAAAAAATGCAGCTTTGCCCTTTGGGCAGAGATGTCAATAACCTCTATTGACTTCTTGGGGCTGCAACTGGCAAAGCGTTCGCTCGGCTTTCGGAGTCATCGAACCGGAACTTAAGCGCGATCGCCCTTTGAGGACTCTGCCTTTTTTGCTCTACGCACTATGAAAGTTTTTGCAATTAGTCCGGGAGTCGATGCCGATGTTCAGACTCAGCACTCAAAATCGATGGATGTTTCGATTCTTATTATTGGAGACGAACGCTTCCAGAATGCCGTCCTTGCGTTAATTGATTGCCTCAATAGCCTTTTAGTCCAAACTGCCAGCTATCCCAGCGAGGCGATCCAGCAGTTGCAAACCCAACCGACCGAATTTATTTTGTGTCAAGCGGATTGTCGAGGGGCGCTGGAGCTATGCTACCAAATTAAAACTCAAAGTCAGTCGAGTTGGACCTATTGTTTGCTCCTCGACGATAGTACGGATACGCTAGCCTCGACGCTCATGGAACGGAAGGTTGCAGCCCTAGAAGCGGGGGCGGATGCGTATCTCTGGTTTCCGTATACCCAAATGCGCGAAGATAGTCCTTTGTTGGCTCAATATCAGGCGTTGTTGCTTGCGGAAATTCAGGTGGGTTTGCGTTGGGTGAAGACTTGCCAGGAGTTGTTGCAAACCAACGATTTGCTCTCGGCGATCGCCTTAAGCGATCCGCTGACGGAACTCAATAACCGTCGGGCGTTGGAGTGGGAATTGCCGCGCCAGATTGAAAATGCGAGAAATCGCGGAACGCCGCTGTGTTTGCTGATTCTGGATGTTGATTATTTTAAGGCGATTAATGACACCTACGGTCATCTGATTGGCGATCGCGTTTTGCAAATGCTTTCGGCACGCTTGCAACATAATTTGCGCTTCTACGATACGCCTTTTCGCTACGGGGGCGAAGAGTTTGTGATTCTTCTGAGCAATACTGAACCGGCTGTCGCTATCCAGATTGCCGAACGCTTGCGCGTTTTGATCGCCACTCAACCATTCAGAATTAATGAAACGCTCGATTTAAAGATCGCCATTAGTGCTGGTGTGGCTTATTTACGGTCAGATGATGACGAACAAGGGATAAGTTTGCTCGATCGGGCCGATCAAAACCTACTCCAAGCTAAGACTAACGGTCGCAATCAAGTTGTTAGCTGCCGACTGCCAGATGACTCTCCAGAATCTCATTCAATTTCTTGAAAATTAGTACAGAGATTCAGATAAATATACGGTTTTATTGTTTTAATCTAAAACTTTAGAAAGTCTTAAACAATACGCCATTCAACTGATTGTTTTCTCTATCGCAAGGCTGACGCCAAAACAAAATGGCTCCTCTATTGTAAGGATTGGAGAGGGCGATCCCCGTAACATTAATAAACATTTATCCCCTCAGCACCTCCTCTTATGAATAATAAAAGAAGCCTAAATTGTCCTTGCTGCGGTAGTCCTCAAGTTTTACGCCACGCCCGAAGTCACAAAGTATACTGGTACTGCATGAACTGCCGTCAAGAGGTCTTTCCAGTCGTATATACGCCAGCTTTGAGCGAGTTAGTGTTAACTTCTCGCTAGCGACAAACGAACCGTTCAGAAACTTTTATACCGAGCGATCGCGCCACACAATTACGCCTCGCAGCGACGCTAAAAGCACCCATCCCAGATAATTAACGCGGGCGTCAAATATAGTGACATCAAACAGGTGAAAAAGGGTAAAGCCGCCAAACGCCAGTAAAAACGTTAGCCCGATTAACTGCCCGGATTTCTTTCGATCCCAATGGTGCCAGTGCCAAACCGCTCGCCCCACAATCCACCCCACCAGCGTACAGAATAAAAGCGTCGCCGGTAGTCCTGTTTCTGCCAATAACATTAGAAATAGATTATGCGGATGACCCACCCAGTAATCCATCTGGGCTTGGTAAATCGGCGTAAAGTTTCGCAATCCCCATCCCAACAATGGGCGCTGCTGCATCATCTCCCACGCAAACTGCCATTGGGTTGCTCGCAGTTGAGCAAATGGGCGGTCTGGATACAGTTGATCGGTCAACCGCGCCCAAAAATAGGCAGGAACAACGGCTCTTAACGCTTGGTTAATCGGGGCTGGAGCAAAAGCCGCCCCCCCAATGGCAGCACCCACGGCCCCCAACGCCGCAATCAACCAGCGCCAGCCGAGGTAAACCGCAAACGCCAAACTCACCAAAAGCGCGATCGCCCAAGCATTGCGAGAGTTGGTTAAAATGAGAGCGATTGCATTCCCCAGAACCACCCCACTCAGCCCCCACACCTCCCTAGACACCCAGGGATAGCGAGTCTTATCAATCGCTTCGATCCACAACCCTAGCGCCAGGGTAAACGTAACGGCCAGGTAATTCGCTAAGACATTCGCATAGGCAAATACTGAAGCCATGCGGCCTAGAGGCGCTCCCCCCGGATCGAGCGGCCAGTCAATCGCGCTCCACAGCAACCGCACGGGGCCGCTCCAACCCCAAAACAACTGACCAAACCCAATCGCAATGATGGGAATAGAAGTAAAAACCAGAATCCAGGCAATGCGGCGCAGTTGATGCGGCGTTTGCAATAGGGGCGAGATCGTGACAAATATTAGGAAAAAAGGCAGAAAATTAAATAGACCGAGCGCTGCTTCCCCTGGGTTCTCGGCGAGAACCGCACTGAGGATCAGCAGCACGCTCACCACTGCCAATCCCCGATTAAAGCCACTCCGACACAACTGACGCCACTGCTTGCGCCAAACTTCCCAAACAATCCACAGGGAAAAAGGGGCTGCAAGAACCGGACTAAACATGACCGTTGCCAGGACAATTTGCAAGCAAAGCCAGGAACGGTTTAGTCGAGGATCGGAATGGAGGGGACGAGAAAGCCAATGCGATCGCGATCTCGCCAGAAGCTTGCGATGGGGAAACACGAGCAAAGAAAACCCTTGGAGAGGATAGGGAACTTGTACCTTAAATTGGGGGGCGAGGACAAGTTCCAGGCAAGACTAGGCGAGTTCCCAACACTCAGAACGGGTGAGACGAATTTGCGCTAAGGCAAACACGGCCGGAATAATACGACCGTAATTGGTTGAAATCGCCCGCCAACCCAAATCTGCAAAGAAATACGCCCATAAAGCTGGCCCAACGACGGCAAAGACACCCCGCGTTAACCCGTAGCGGGCCGCATTGAGGGTCATCCCGCGCTTGGCCGTTTGTAAGGCCAGATGACCTTGAAACTTGCTAGCTGCTGCAACGCCTCCTTTCACTAAAGCTTCCTTAGCGACTTGGTAACTGGCGTAATGCAAGGCAAATTGTTGGGCAATTTTTTGTAAGAGTAACGGCTTGATGGAACTGATCGCGATCGCGCTTCCGCCTTTGAGGAGGATTCCGAGGGGGTCTTTTTGCAGCGCTAAAGGTAACGGTTGAGATAAATCGCTATTAGCAATTGCCCCTCTCACCCGTTCGGCTAAGGACTTGCGATCTTTGGCTGGCAGCTTTTGCCAAGTTTGCCGCAACAAGTTGAGAAACACTTCCGCCTCTAACTCAGTGGTTGAGAGTTTGTCAGAATAAGTAAATTTGAGATATCGGCAAACTTGGATCAACACCTGTCGATAGGTGACTTGTTGATCGCGTCCTCGCAACACCGCAATACCATCAGCCGCTAGGAAGCGAAATCTTGCTTCTAGGGCATCTAGCCATTCTTCGCGTTCTAAGCTTTGAATATCAATGGGGTCAGGCGTGTAAACATAATCGAGGGGATTGAACTGACGGCGGAAAAGAAGTTCAGTCAGTTGTTGTAATTCGTCCTCGGTCGCTAGCTCTAACGCTGATCTTAGTTCATCCACTGCGGACGCCTCGACTGAAAATAGGGGATTCGGAAAGAAGGGTGGAGCTTCAGGAGTCCAGTTTATCTTAACTTTCTTGGTTGAGTTTGCTCAAAGGAGCTATCCCCATTCATATTGACTAATAGAAAATCAAAGGATCTAAAGCTGTGTTTGATGTGGCAGTGGTTGGTGCTGGAATTTCTGGGTTAGTGGCAGCAAGAAGCTTGCAGGAAGCCGGATATGGCGTTGTGGTTCTGGAAAAATCGCGAGGGTTTGGGGGACGTTGTGCCACGCGCCGACTAGCCAGAATGCGGGCCGATCATGGGTTGCGAGGTTTGACGCCGCAGGGGAAATACTCGCAAGGGTTGATTGAGACACTTTTGGCACAAGGGATCGTTCAACCTTGGCTGACAGAGGAGAGCTTGTTTTATATCGCGCCAGAGGGGATGAATGCTGTTGGTAAGTTTTTAGCGCAAGGGTTGGACGTGCATACTCAGCAGCGGGTTAGCGCCCTTCAGTTCAGTCAGGAACAGGGCTGGAATTTAGAGGTTGAGGGGGGAGATGCGATCGCCTCTAGCGCCTTAGTAATGGCTATTCCTGCACCGCAAGCCCTCGAACTGCTAAAACCCCTGAGTGCAATTCTTCCAGAAGACTTTCTGCCACGCTTACAAGCCGTGACGTTCGATCCCTGTATTGCAGTCATGGCAGGATATCCCGAAGATAAGCAAGGGGAGGTTAATTTTATCGTCCAGACATACGAAAATTCAGATGTAGCTTGGATGGGTTTAGACAGTAGCAAGCGTCGCCAAGCACCCCAACCTGTTTTTGTCTTCCACAGTCGTGCGAGTTTTGCCCAACAGCATTTAGAAGATGAAGATTTACAACCCGTCGGACAATATCTCCTCAACTGTGCCGCAAAATTAACCCTTCCCTGGTTAGCTACGCCAGAGTTTATGCAAGTGCATCGCTGGCGGTATGCATTCCCTCAGCAACCCTTATCTGAAACTTACTTATCCGCAAAGCCACTTAAACTCGTCTGTTGTGGAGATTGGTGCGGCGGGTATGGAGTCGAAAGTGCCTTACAATCGGGTCTGAGTGCTGCGACAGAATAGCATTCAGGTATTTTGCCTGTTTAACTCATAAAAAGACCCAATCTTCCGATTGGGCTGGTTAACTCAAGCAGTGGTAATAGAGGATAATCGGGTTGGGAACTAGCTGCGATCGCGCGTGGCTAAATCTTGAAGGTGTTGGTGTACGGCGTGGATAAAACCGCGATCGCTCAAGGTTTCTGAAGCAAGGCGATTTTGCTCAACTCCACTCTGTACAATATCTTCAGCCGTTACTCGCCCTGATTGAATCGCTTGGATCAATCCGCCGTAGCTGGGAATGCCTGTATCTTGAAAATGACCTTGGTAAGCAAGTCCTACTAAATTAAAGGGTTGAGTGGTGGTGACAATGCTCATGGCTTTATTTGCAGTCATGGGTTCGGCTTTGGCTACCGGGGCGATCGCGCTAGCTAAAACAACAGCAGAGAAAGCCGCGAAGATATAGCGTTTCATGGTGGGATTCCTTGGTTCTAAAGGTGTTCTCGTTTGCTTATCCTCTACAATCAACGATCCCTCTGAGTGCTACCTGAAGGTTAACTAAGGCTTAACTAAGAATTAACTGAGAAATTTTCAGGATGCGATCGCAACTAATTGGTGAGGGCGATCGCAGCCAGGTTATTCTCACAAAAGGCTTGCTGAATAAAATGACAACTTTCACACCGTTCTCCGATGCAATATTAAAATATAGCAATCCTAAGTCAGTTATGAGAATATAGAGAGGATAAGATCAAACTGAAACCTGCTCCATGCTAGAAGATCTCAATTCCTACATCCAATCCAACCCCGATTCCCGTGAACTTAAACGGGCTG
>NZ_MJGC01000095.1 GCF_001746915.1 Desertifilum tharense IPPAS B-1220 | reverse complement strand
CCGATCCAGTTCTGCTGGAAATCTTTAATAATCTATTGAGAGCGATCGCAGAAGAGATGGGAGTGACGCTGCAAAATACGAGTTACTCGGTCAATATCAAAGAAAGACTTGATTTTTCCTGTGCGGTGTTTGATGGGTTGGGTCAACTGGTGGCGAATGCGCCGCATATCCCGGTTCATTTGGGTTCAATGAGTGAAAGCGTCCGCAGTCTGATCGCCGATAAACAACCCTCACCTGGCGATGTTTATGTATCAAATAATCCTTACAACGGCGGGACGCATTTACCCGATATTACGGTAATTACCCCAGTTTTTGCAGATGCTTCTCCAGAGAAACCCTTATTTTACGTGGCTTCTCGCGGACATCATGCCGATATTGGCGGTATTACTCCTGGTTCTATGCCACCTGCGAGTACGTCTCTCGACCATGAGGGAGTATTAATTGATAATTTCTTGTTGGTGGATCGCGGTCAATTTCGCGAAACGGAATTGCGAGAACTGCTGACGGGGGGACAATATCCGGTTCGCAATGTTGAGCAAAATATTGCAGACTTGCAAGCACAAATTGCAGCGAACGAACGCGGCGTCCAAGAGTTGCGGCGGATGGTGGCGCATTACAGCTTGGAAACTGTACAGGCGTATATGCAGCATGTCCAAGATAATGCGGAGGAGTCGGTCAGACGCGCGATCGCGATCCTTAAAGAGGGTCGCTTTACTTATACGATGGACGATGGCACGACGATCCAAGTTCAAGTCACCATCGATCGCGCTAACCGTTCGGCTTGTATCGACTTTACCGGGACTTCTCCCCAACAAGCCACAAACCTGAATGCGCCGCTAGCCATCTGTAAGGCGGTGGTTCTCTATGTTTTCCGCACGTTGGTGAATGATGATATTCCGTTAAATGCGGGATGTCTCAAACCCTTAGAAATGATTGTGCCATTGGGATGCTTGCTTAATCCGCAATATCCGGCGGCGGTAGTGGCGGGGAATGTGGAAACCTCGCAAGCGATCGCCAACGCTCTCTACGGGGCCCTCGGCGTCATGGCAGCTTCCCAAGGTACCATGAACAATTTTACCTTTGGCAATGCCCAATATCAATACTACGAAACCATTTGCGGCGGTTCGGGTGCAGGCCCCCATTTTAACGGAACCGATGCTGTCCAAACCCACATGACTAACTCTCGCCTCACCGATCCAGAGGTCTTGGAATGGCGGTTTCCGGTACTGGTGGAAGAATTTGCCATCCGTTCGGGTAGCGGCGGCTTAGGTCAATATCGCGGCGGAAATGGCGCGATCCGTCGCCTGCGTTTCCGCGAACCCATGACTGCTGCTATTCTATCCGGTCATCGCGTCGTTCCCCCCTTCGGTTTAAACGGCGGAAAACCCGGCGAAATAGGCCGCAACTGGGTTGAACGCCACAACGGAGAAACTGAGGTTTTGGCGAGTCAAGCTGAAGTCCAAATGTCTCCAGGCGATCTGTTTGTCATCGAAACCCCCGGCGGCGGCGGCTACGGTTCGGCTGACTGAAGACACAGTTAGGCATAAGACGGGGGGAAAACCGCTGTAATTGTTAGAATTTCCTCTCTCGTCAGAACAGTTGGTACATAGCGGCTTCTTTTTGCCCGTACCGCATCAACCCGTAAATCTAATTCTTGTTTAAGAACTTCTTTATAGAGAAATAAAACAGCACTTAACGCCTGATTTTGAGTAGAAGCAGCCACATTTTCCTCGACAGCTAAATGATTTAAAAATTCTTCAATTTCTTTTCCACCCATTTCTCGTGGGTGACGTTATCATGGAATAAAATGTAGCGTTTAATCCAGTTAATATAACTTTTTTCAGTTTGATAAGAGTAATGCTTCAAACGAATGACATCACGGACTTGTTCAAGGAGCTTTTTAGGAGGTTTTTCCATCGGGCGATATTCAGAATCTTTCTGAATAATATGACTATTGGGTATGTTATTACGAAAAATTCTGGCTATCTTCGGAAAATGTACGAAAAGTTTCTGGATAATATTCTCTATAGGAGGATTATACAGAAAGTTTCTGTTTTTTGTCCCATAAGAGTTGACTATCCAGAAAATTTCAGTATAATAAATAGTTAGACAGCATAATGGATCAATCAACGAGATAGTTATAAGTTTTGTATGTACGATGGCGATGACATTGATCTCTTGTATGTTCTATCACCACATGGTTGGAGTACTTGCATACTTTTCGTCAATAAACATACCTATGAGTTGACTATCAGCCATGTTTTTGGAGATCCAATCGGAGATTTCATCGAAGCAACTATCGCTCTACTGAGAGGAGCTTTAGACGTTGAGGTTGTATGGTGGGATGAGCCGGGGGGCAATCGGTGGAAAATGATGAGAAATTCCGATCAGAAGCATCGAGTGCAAATTACACTGACGGAATTCTTGTCTTCTTATGGAGATGAAATCACTCAAGAAAGGACATTAATAGAGTTTGAAATCAAAATTAGCCATTTCTCGGCTCTGGTTTACTACCAAATGAAGAAGATTACTGCTTTGCTCAAGGAGAAGAGCTTTGAGAAAAACCGTTCAGGAGAATTTCCTTATGCGGCATTGTGCAACCTGGAATCTTTCTTCAATGCCTAGTTCTGCTTGATATTTCAGTGATTGAAGCACTCAATTTATGCTATAGCTCTGAAGTTACTGCTCTAGTTGAAATATTCATTAGAAGCGGGTAATTTCGATTGTGCGTCGCGATCGCTGAAAACAGACATCAAATTCTCGAAAGAAGTTTGTTTGCCCAAGAATTAAGGGTATCTGAGAGGCTTGTGCCCAAGCAAAGGCTAAGCGAACTGGTTCCAGATGCCCAATTTGAACATACACAAATAAACCCCATGCTTCAACCGTTGCAAGATTTCCAGCCAACGGCAAGCGGACAGTTTGTTCCCCCCAAATTGCACCCAATTGCAGCCCGATACCATAAGGTAAGAGATTGACCGTAGATCCTGTATCTAGCAGTGCATTCGTAGAAACAGAGGAGCCTGCATGACTCAGGGTAATGGGAATCGTAGGTAATGCTTCATCGTCAGAAAAGGGAAACTCGATTGTACTAGGCACGGGTAGATGCCTCTTTGTCATCCTCAATCATCTGCATCAGAATGTTCGCGGCTTCCGTTGCGTCGTAGGGCGACCAAACCGGATACTCTGATGCAGAAAAGATGACTTGTAGTTCAGCATCTGGGATTTGTGCAGCTAGGAGTTTGAAGAGTGATAATTTGTCTGACTGGCTTAGATCGTTGACCAAAGCAAGCAACTCAGCGAGAGACATGGCTTAAACTCCCAAACACGCGAGGATACATTGATCATAAGCGATCGGTGAGATACGGTCTAACAAGCCTGTTGCACACCGACCGAAGGGGGCGATCGGTTATGATGCAGAGGTTATCTGCGGCGGGTGAACGGGGTCATTAGATGTCCAGTTCAGCTAGCTGAAGCCAATCGTTGGAGAGATGAAGTACATAATGACTCTGTTTTAGATAGAAGATGCTCTAGCGCAAGTCAGACAACTGATTGAGCTATGTATATCTTCCATTCTGTAGGATTCTGATAATGAGTGGGGGAGTTATGGCGATCGCACTCAACCTAGTCTACTCTTTTTGCATGAGTGCGCTCTGGGTGGGGCAATTTCGTATCAGGCTAAAATAGGCAGAGAATGCCTAGAGGAAAACTCCATGCTTCAATCAACGGAACACTGTCACATTGTTAGAAACAGCGAAATTCTAAGCGGTGAACCTATTATCAGAGGAACAAGGACTCCAGTTCGTGCGATCGTGGAAATGTGGCGTATTGGGGTTTCACCTGAAGAGATTCCTCAGCGTTTGCCGCATCTTGTTCTATCACAAGTTTTTGATGCTCTTAGCTATTACCTAGATCATCAAGTAGAAATCAATGAATATATTGAGCATAATCGAATTCCTGATGAGTTAATCGATCCGCGAGTCCGGAAAGCATGACTGACATTTTTATTCATGTTTACTTGGATGAAGATGTTGATGTGCTTGTGGCAACTCTTCTACGCTCTCGTGGGTTTGAGGCGACAACGGCAAATCAAGCAGAACAACTTGGAAAAACTGATGTTGAGCAATTGGAGTACGCTGTGAGTCAGAAAGCAGCTATTCTTACCCATAATCGAACTGATTTTGAAGAGCTAGCACGAGGATACTTCGAGCAGGGAAAGCTGCACTATGGAATCATTATTTCTGTCAGAAATCCCTATCAAGAAATTGTGCAAAGGTTGCTGACAATTCTGAATAGCACAACTGCCGATGAAATGGAAAATCAAATTCTTTACATCTGATGCTGAAGCTATTTTAGGGCGATTACCTGAGCAAATTCGGATAGCTTTAACTGAGCGCGCGAGTGAGATTGAGTATCCAAGTGAAGTTATAGTTGAGATGGCGATCGCAATTTTCCTCGATTCAGAGGCGTTGGTTTTTGCAGATTGCAGTCAGTAGAGCTTTACAGTGGGCAAATTGCGCCTAGGATACAATGGGGGGGGAGTTATGGCGATCGCCTTCAGTCTACCCTCTTCTTTTGGGATTAGTGCGATCGCGGAAATTCCCCATTCTTATAACAATGCAGGTTAAGTAAAAATGATGTATCGCTTCTCGTGCCTAATTCATTTTATCAAACAGTAATAACCCTTATTTGAGCTTGAGATTCTGGCTTAAGTTTGGGAATAATGCGAATTTCCACATCACTACCGAGAGCATTCAAAAATTTGAAGAGTCGGTCGATCGAGAAACCTGAGAGCTTTCCATTTAATAGAGCAGAGACTTTAGGCTGGTCAATTCCAAGAATCTTTGCTGCTTCAGTTTGAGTTAATCTCTTAGCATCAATCAAGTTACTGATTTGTCGGACAAGTTCCGCCTTAATCAGTAATTCATCAGAATTTGCAAGTCCTAAATCTGCAAAAACATTACCACTGCTAGATTGAACCTTAATTTTATCGCTCATCCCTATTCTCCTCTAAACGCTGCTTATAGTAATGCTCGTGATGCTCTTTTGCACGCTTTAGGCGTTTCTCAATAAGTTCAATATCTTGCTTGGGAGTTGCAATTCCATGCTTAGACTTTTTTTGAAAAACATGTAGCACATATAAAACTTCTTCAAATTTAACCGTGTAAACTGCTCGATACGTGTCCCCGTCAAAATCCTGAACAACCTCCAGAACCGATGCTCCCTTAAAACCTTTAAGTGGTTTTACACTTGAATGTTTTTCGCCACATTGCGCCCGATACAGTGCATATCCAACAGATTGTTGAACATCTTCAGGAAACTCCTTCAAGTCATCCAGGGAACTGGCAATCCATTCGACTGGCTTTGGAGTTGGATTCATAATTCTGATTATGCTAGTTTTGGCATATTTTATCAAGTTAGAGACAGCAGGCTGGACACCTCTGTAGAAGTCTGATAATGAGCGGGGGAGTTATGGCGATCGCCCTCAGCCTAGTTACTCTTTTTCCATAAGTGCGATCGCGGAAATCCCCACTCTTACACGGGACAATATCTCAAACACGTCCTCCAACAATACCCACCCCAACCCAAAGTTTTACACCAGGGCAAAAAACCCGGTTTTTAGCCAATAGCTAAATCTGAAAGCCAATATTTTTCGTAAAGAAATCCAGTTTTTCAGGTGTTGTCAAGAATGATGCACATTGAAAAACTCTGAAATTCCCCAATCCTTTACTGATGCTGGGTTTTCTATGTTGCTCTATCCTCCTCTAAGGCTATTGACTAGAGTATTTCTACTTCAAGGGCGTTTAACCAATAATCTTTCTTAGCCTTGTGTTTACTAAGTTTTATAGTCAAATAATGATTTGTTACGTAAAAATACTGCTTTGCTCTTAGGTTTACAGAATCTTGAAAAATGATGATTGATTCCTAACCCGGTGATTTTTGGGAGAAGTGAGTGGTATAACGCCTCAATCTCTAACGGAATCCTGAAGCGAAACCACAGGATTCCGTGAAAGGCTGAAATGATTAGACTGCTAGAAAATGGGTAAAGCTAGACCTGTTACGGAAACACCACCGCCAATGGTACCTACTAGCGTTGCAGTTCCCGCCGTTAAGTCAATGCTATAGAGACTTGATGCAGAGGTGCCATCTGACGCGATCGCAGCAAACGCCTCATTCGTTGTCCCCATCGTTCTAATATCAAAACTGGTGAACTCGTTGACATTCACCCCTAAACCTGTGCCAATGGTATTCAGGATGCCGTCATTGGGAGGATTTTGTAACACCAGCACATCGCGTAGGAAGTCAATCCCGTAAAGCGCTGTCGTTGTTGCTCCAGCGATGCTATTAGTATAAGCAGCACTGACAATGGCAGGATCGACTCCAAAGTTAGCATCGCCATCAGCAAAGATTAGCGTCCCATCGACAATGGCTTCCCCCGTGTCTGGGTTCAAGCGCAGGTTTTGATTCGAGTCATTCACCACCCGAATGCGATCTGGAACTGGGTTAAAGTCAAACCCTTGTCCCGTTCCCATCACTGTTGGACTTAAGGGAACGCCGACAGCCGTTGCAGTCCCCGTCATTGTATCAATTGTATAAATTTGGCTGGTGCTACCGAGAGCATAGAGTTGACCATCAGCAGGACGGAAGTCAATCCCTAACAAGCTTTCACCCTCTGCCAGTCCAGAAATCGTAACAGTGCTGAGAATTGCTTCTGGTGCAGTTGTATTGAAGCCTAAAAGCTGATTATCGCTGGTTAGCGCGTACGCATTGGGGACAATAGGCAATGCCAAACCTACAATGGAAAGACCATCGCCAATGGAACCGATTAGCGTTGCAGTTCCCGCTGTTAAGTCAATGCTATAGAGACTTGATGCAGAGGTGCCATCTGGCGCGATCGCAGCAAACGCCTCATTCGTTGCTCCCATCGTTCTAATATCAAAACTGGTGAACTCGTTGACATTCACCCCCAAACCCGTGCCAATGGTATTCAGGATGCCGTCATTGGGAGGACTTTGTAACACCAGCACATCGCGCAGGAAATCAATCCCATACAGCATTGTACTGGTGACACCTGCCCTATTGTTCGTATAAGCAGCGCTGACAATGGCAGGATCGACTCCAAAGTTAGTATCGCCGTCAGCAAAGGCTAGGGTTCCATCGACAATAGCTTCCCCAGTATCTGGGTTTAAGCGCAAGTTTTGATTCGAGTCATTCACCACCCGAATGCGATCTGGAACTGGGTTAAAGTCAAATCCTTGTCCCGTTCCCATCACCGCAGGCGTTAGCGGATCGCCAACTGCTGTTACTGCCCCGGTTGTGGTATTGATCGTATAAATTTGGTTGGTGCTGCTGAGAGCATAAAGTTGGCCATCAGCAGGACGGAAGTCAATCCCTAGCAAGCTTTCATTCGCCTGCAATCCGGTAATTTCAATGTTATCAAGGATCGATCCTGGCGCTGCCGTATTAAAGGCCACAAGAGTATTCTCTGTGGTTAAGGCAAATGCGTTACTAACCGCAGCAACGACTGTCCCTTGAATCTGGAAGTTGAAAGGATTTTCATCGCTGTCATTCGTGATGAAGGAAAGTTCGCCGCTAGGAGTACCAATTGCATCTGCATCTAGGCGAACATCAAAGCTAGTGGTTCCCCCAGCAGCCACCGTACTGGGTAGCATTCCCACTAAACTGAAGCCTTCGGGTAACGTCAAGTTACTCAAGTTTAGGGGGGCAGTTCCGGTATTGTTAATGGTAATGGTCGTTGTGGCAGGCGTTCCCACGGTGGTTGCACCAAAAGCAACGGCGGTGGTGGTTCCATCCGCAATATTGACGCCATTAATTAGCACTTCAATTTCAGGCGCGGCTGTTGGTGGAGGCGTGGGTTGCAGGGGAGGACGAACGGGAGGGACAATCGGAGGGGTAGGAGATGCTGGGGTTGGGGTGGGATCGGAATCGGCGATCGCCCGAATCGTTGTGGTAAAATCTGCCGCAGTTAGGGTCGTGCGGTTGACTCCTTGCAAAATTGCTAAAAATTCACCGCTAACTTGGTCTTGGATAACGGTATCTGCACCGCTTTGGAAGATGTTGAGGTTGGCAAAACTCAGACCCCCCGCTAACCCAATTAAGTCTTCCCCTGGGGTAAAGTCGGTAATCAGATCGGCTTGCGCTTGAGTGAGTCCGCCGTTTGTGTCGCCTTCACCTGTTGTGGTGACTCTCGCCAGCACAAACAGATCGCGTCCTCCACCGCCTGTCAGAGTATCTCGACCGCGATCGCCAAATAAAACATCATTGCCTAAGTCGCCAAAGATGCGATCGTTGCCTTTACCCCCGTAAATTGTATCATCGCCTTTACCGCCGTAAATTGTATCATCGCCTTTACCGCCGTAAATTGTATCGTCGCCTGCTAAACCAAACACTTGGTCATTATCAGCTAAGGCAAAGATCAGGTCTGGTTGTGGCGTTCCTAAAAGAATGTCTTGTCCGGCTGTACCGATGATTTGTCCCATAATGTCATGCCTGTTTTAGATCGAAGGTCGATATGCATCCCAAGGAATGCAGGTTGCGAACCTGTTCTTGAGAGCGATCGCTAATTGTAGAAAAAGTCAATTTTTACACCGCTTAACTCGCTGAAATTGAGTGAGGTGTGGTTTTCCTTGAAAATGACTTGCTGAGTTGAGTTTGATTCAAGAAAAATACATTTTCTCAAACTTTTTTAAGCGTTTTACTGTTTTTTTGAATCTCAGTCTTCGAGTCTTTAGGGAACGAATCACGAGATTTAGTGTACAAAAAAATCTAGGGACTTGTAAAGTTAAAACCCAAAAAAAATCTCAGCGCGAACAAAAAATTGGCGCTAATGACTAATAGACTGACTTCTTTTGAGGGTCTTTCAACCCTACAGTTATTTCTCGAAAAGCTTATTAATAGAGACTTTTAGCTTAGTCATCCAATAGCCAATCGCCAGATAAGGGATGGTCTTGATTATCGGATCGCGAGGATAAAATATTGCAGAGGACGCCAGATTTTCTATCAAGAGGAAGTTCTCAGTCCTGAAAAGAAAATGTAAATAATCTCAAAAATTTCAAATGACATCCATCCAAGGGTAGATATTTTGAAATATTTCTTAATATCAATTGAATTCGCGAATATTCAATGGTATCTCATTAATGACCAGAAAATTATCTATGCATATACCCCTATCCGCCCGTCTTTACATGCGAATTTTCATCAGTAAAGTTTGGCTGAATAGCGGCTGTAAAGTAGCATTGACTTGATTGATGCCTGTGGGGGAAGAAAGTAAGGCACAAAGGGTTAAGATGGAGGCGATCGCAGTTGCCTCAACTAGCTTGCGAAGGTTAATCACGTGCAACTCCTAAAAACCGACGGCGAAAAGTAACGTTAGTTGCAGTTGCACCCTGAAGCAGAAACTGTTGCGATATCCCTACTTTCAGGCAAAGCGATGAACTTATGGAATAAACAAGGCAATTTTTACATAAACTTTATTCCTTGCAAAGGCTGCATAAGGTTTATGTGAGTTGGAATTTAAGATTTATTTCATATCAGGAAAACCACGGACTAATTTAGGGGTTGAACCGGAATTTTGACCTGCATTTCCGTACCATTTCCCAATTGAGAAACGCATAAAAGTTGGCCCCGATGTTGATTGACGACAACTTGATAACTAATCGTCAAACCCAAGCCCGTTCCCTCCCCAACCCCTTTCGTAGTAAAGAAAGGATCGAAAATTTTAGCTTGAATTTCTGCGGGAATTCCAGGGCCATTATCCGCGATCGCCACAATCACCCAATCCCCTTCGGCGCGATTCTCCACGCAAGTACGGATCGTAATCGCCCGATCCTCCGCCGGACATTCTTGCATCGCCTCAACCGCATTCATCAGTAAATTCATAAACACCTGGTTGAGTTGTCCGGGATAGCATTCTACCGGGGGAATCTCTCCGTACTGGCGCACCACCTGAATATTTAAAGGTACAGGCGCGATCGCTTCAGCCACAGCAGACGGTGAAGTCGCCCGTGCAGGCTGAGTGTAGCGCCAAGACTGATACTCTAAAGGAGCCGAACCAGAGGGTAGAAAATGCCCCTGTAAAAGCAGTAAGGTACTCTCTAGCCCCTCATGGAGATCGGCAATTTTGCGCTGAGACTCATCTAAGCGAGAGAAATTACGCAAAGACAACACAATTTCGCGAATTCTCTCCGCACCCGCCGTCATCGAACTCAAGAGTTGGGGTAAATCTCGTTCGAGAAAATCTAACTCAATCTCCTCTAAAATCTGCTGAATGCCTGCTTCCGGGTGGGGATACCGTTCTTGATACGCCTTAACCACGCGAATCAGGTCATTAACATACCACTTCACATAGGGAATATTGCCATAAATGAAACTCACGGGGTTATTAATTTCGTGAGCGATACCCGCCACAAGCTGTCCCAGGCTAGACATTTTCTCGCTTTGAATCAACTGGGCTTGAGTCAGTTGCAACTGTTTTAGAGTCGTCGAGAGATGTTCGGCTTGGGCGGCGCTTTGTGTCGCTTGATGCTGAATTTGTCCGTACAGGTGCGCCTGCTGGATCGAAATCGCTAATTGATCGGCAACTGCGATCGCCAATTCCCGGTCATTTTTAGACCAAAAGCGATTATACGCACATTGATTGAGATACAAAATGGCATGAAGCTGACCGTTCGCTTTCACCGGAACCACCAAAGACGATTTAATTTGGGCGCTTTGGTATTCTGGATTATGGGTACCAATCCGCCGATCTTGGGAAACATCTGAAATCGCAACCGGCTGAGAATGGCGAATCACCCATTCTGTAATCGGCCCAGAAGTCTCAAACTCCTCCAAAGAGGGGATAAAAGGGGGGCGACAGACCTCATAAAGATGCTTGTATTGATAGGCAGGCATCCCCAAAGAGGTTTTAATCTCCTGTAAATGCAAGCTTTCCGCGTGTTGGCTGGAAGCCTCGCCGACTAAATGCACCAGACAGCGATCCGCCTGCATCGCTTCGAGTAAATGGGCGATCGCTTCAGTTAAAATCGTCTCTAAGTTAAAGCTTTGGCGGGTTTGGTTGGTAATTTGATTCACCAGTTTTTCCCGTTGGGCGCTTTTTTGGGTTTGTTCGTAGAGTCGCGCTTGGGCGATCGCAATTTCCAGTTGTTGAGCGATCGCGCTAATAAACTCAATCTCCGCCTCAGACCAACGCCGCGCCGAACTGCGTCCCCAAAAATTGCTGCGCGCATCGCACCCACAGGCAATAAAGCCAATCCACTCTGCATCCGCCTGAAGGGGCACCCATAAATTCGCCGCCGTATTCAACAAGCGTTCGCCACCACCCGATCGACTGCGATATCCCAGTTGAAACAACCGCGAGATTAAATCCCAATTCTCGCTTGCGTGCGTCCCGGTTTGAATAATCGTCTCCCCTTTGGCGATCGCCCCAGCCACAGAGCCAAACTTTTCCAATGGGTGATACCCCAACTGCGAGGGACTGTGGGGTTGGCGCAACCACTCGCAAACCACCTGAACTCGCTGAGTATCCTGAAAATACCATAGGAAACTACAGCGGTCTAACTCTAAGAGTTGCCCCACTTCATCCACTGCGGTTTGCAAGACAACTTTTAGTTCTAACGAACTCCGAATGCGATCGACCGCTTGGCGCAAGCGGGCACTTTGTTGCTGAGGATGTTTGAGCCAGCTAAGTAGCTGTTGTTTGGCGTGAGGCAAGATCAAAAACACGGGCCGTAATTAGGGTTGGGCAATTCTAACAGCAATCCGAGGCCGGGCCAATCGCACCCAAATTCAGCTTCACGACCTCTGGAGGATTTACAGCGATTTTAAATGACTTATAATCTAATATCTGATTGGATACTGCAACCAAAAACACAGCAATCACATACCTTTTGGTAGATGAGGCTTCGTGGAGGCGGGCAGTATTCTTTTCATGTCGTGTGTCGGCTCGTCATTTATCTCGCACTCATTTACCGAGGTGTGTATGAAAAAGTTCATTGGCTTGATGCTTGCTTTAGGTCTCGTCGCTGTTGGCGTTGCTGCCTGCGGTACTGGTACCGATGATACAGCTCCTCCGGCTAGTCCTGCTCCTGAAGCTTCTCCTTCTCCCTCTCCCTAGGTGATAAGGAAAGTTCCCCTTTTGCATTGCTGAACGGGGATCGGTCGTGTAGCAACTGTTTTTAGCGAATACGACTGAAGTGAGACATACCCTGGAGGGGGGAGAAGAAGTCAAGCCGCTCTTTAATCTTCTCCTCCCTACTCTAGTTAAGCTTTCCCCGCGCTCTTCTATTGAATCGGCGAGTATAGCCAGTCGGGTCGTAGAAATACCCGCTAAAGTGAATATGAGAAACTTCAATTTCTCAAATTAATGCGACTACTGCAATTTAGTACCTCTCATTACTGCCGCAAAGCTCGGCTGATATTGGGTTATAAACAAATTGAATATCAAGTTGAAAATCTGACCCCCGGTTTGCACCTCCTCAAACTCAAACCGCTCGCTGGGTTAACTACGCTTCCGGTTCTCTTACCGCAACAACCTGACGAACCGCAGGCGATCGCCGATTCAACCCGCATTTGGCAATACTTAGAACAGCATTATCCTCAGCCACCGCTCGTTTTAGCCAACTTTGAAGACCAACGAACCGCAGAAGTTTTAGAAGATTGGTTAGATGAGAGCATTGGCACGGCCACCCGCTTCGTATACTATGACTATCGAGCAGGGGAAGGCAAATCGATTAATCCATCTCTATCGAGCCAACTCATCATTCAATGGGTGCGCCGCCAGTATGGGATGAGTGCCCCAGCAGTGGAGCAAGCTTCCCTCCGATTATCGCTGGCAATGGCAGAAATCGGCAGTCGCTGGCAATATCGCCCCTATCTTGTCGGCGATCGCATCAGCATTGCTGATATTACAGCAGCAGCCTTACTCAGTCCCCTGGCTTTAATTCCCGAATATCGCCAAAACTACCCTTGGTTGTTTGAGCGCATTCAGGAAATTCATATTCAATGTCGGGAACCCTTACCCCCAGGACTCATCGCGCCAACTCAGACATCCGCTCGTTAACCTTTTAAAAACGCTATTTATGAATCGCGATCGCCGATTAAAGAGATACGGATCGTTCAGTGGGTTTTTACTGCTTCTCAGCCAACCCGCAGGCGCACTCCCCCCTCCCGAAGATATCCCCGAAGAACGGTTGCGCTCAGAAATTATCGTTGAAGCGCGATCGCCCGTTGATGGCAGACTTTTAACCCCAGCCCAGTACGTGCAACTACAAGCCGAACTCGCCGTATCTCCCCCCCCAACCGTTCCCGAAGAAGTCCGAGACTTAATCTTCCTCCTGCGCTTGCGCCGCCTGATCCGTACCGTCATCCCCTTCCTTTAAAAGAGCTAGTTTTCGCTCAAACTGACGCGCCCAATACAGTCCGAAAGTGAGGAATTCATACCATACTAGGTCAGACGTAGTTATTAAAAGGTATGTTTAAAGATAAAGAAATGTGTATAAACGCGAAGCTCAGTTGCTTCACCCCCTTATTGCAGAATCTTCAGTAACGCATTGAGAACCGTAGGATAACCGTATGACAACAACCATTGCACCGCATCAGATCGATAAAATTGTTTGGAATCACCACCACGATCCCTTTGAAGTTTTAGGCTGCCATCTCCTAGAAGAAAGCGACAACGGCAAACCCAAAAAATGGGCGATCCGCACCTATCAGCCCAACGCCCAAACCGTCTCCGTCATCTTTCCCGACAGCCGCACCGAAATTCCCATGCAGTCCGTGCATAACCCGCACTTCTTTGAATGCGTGGTAGAAGCCCCCGAAATTGCCAACTATCAACTGCGAATTCAAGAAGGCGAACATGAACGCGTCATTTACGATCCCTACGCCTTCCGTTCCCCCAAACTCACCGACCTCGACATCCACCTGTTCGCCGAAGGCAACCACCACCGCATCTACGAAAAACTCGGCGCGCACCCCACCGAAGTCGATGGCGTCAAAGGCGTCTACTTCGCCGTCTGGGCCCCCAACGCCCGCAACGTCTCCCTTTTAGGGGACTTTAACTACTGGGATGGCCGCAAACACCAAATGCGAAGAACCGGAAACGGCGTTTGGGAACTCTTCATCCCCGATATCGGCGTCGGCGAACACTACAAATACGAAATTAAAAATAACGACGGTCACATCTACGAAAAATCCGACCCCTACGGCTTCCAGCAAGAAGTCCGTCCCAAAACCGCCTCCATCGTCACCGACCTCGACGCCTACACCTGGCAAGACCAAGACTGGATGGAACAGCGCCGCCACACCGACACCCTCACCAAAGCCATCTCCGTTTACGAAGTTCACCTCGGATCGTGGTTGCACGCCTCCTCTAGCGAACCCGCCCAACTCCCCAACGGCGACACCGAACCCGTCGTGATCGTTTCCGACTACAAACCCGGTGCCCGCTTCCTCACCTACCGCGAACTGGCCGACAAACTGATCCCCTACGTCAAAGAACTTGGCTTCACCCACATCGAACTGATGCCCATCGCCGAACACCCCTTTGATGGCAGTTGGGGATATCAAGTCACCGGGTACTTTGCCGCCACCTCCCGCTACGGCAGCCCCCAAGACTTCATGTACTTCATCGACCAGTGTCACCAAAATGGGATTGGCGTCTTGGTAGACTGGGTTCCCGGACACTTCCCCAAAGATGGACACGGACTCGCCTTCTTTGACGGAACGCACCTTTACGAACACGCCGATCCGCGCAAGGGCGAACATAAGGAATGGGGAACCCTCGTTTTCAACTATTCGCGCAATGAAGTGCGTAACTTCCTGGTTGCCAACGCCCTCTTCTGGTTCGATAAATATCATATTGATGGCATTCGCGTGGATGCCGTCGCCTCCATGCTTTACCTCGACTACTGCCGCAAGGATGGCGAATGGGTTACAAACCAATACGGCGGTCGAGAAAATATTGAAGCGGCTGACTTTCTGCGCCAAGTTAACCACCTGATTTTCGGCTACTATCCGGGTACGCTCTCCATCGCTGAAGAGTCTACAGACTGGCCGATGGTTTCCTGGCCAACCTATGTGGGCGGCTTAGGCTTTAACCTCAAGTGGAATATGGGCTGGATGCACGATATGCTGGATTACTTCAGCATGGACCCCTGGTTCCGCCAGTTCCATCAAAATAATGTCACCTTTAGTATTTGGTATCACCACAGCGAGAACTTCATGCTGGCCCTGTCCCATGATGAAGTGGTGCATGGTAAGAGTCCTTTAATTGGGAAAATGCCGGGGGATGAGTGGCAAAAATTCGCCAACGTCCGCTGTCTGCTGACCTATATGTACGCCCACCCTGGTAAGAAAACTCTATTTATGAGTATGGAGTTTGGGCAGTGGAGCGAGTGGAATGTTTGGGGCGATTTAGAATGGCACTTATTACAATTTGGGCCGCACCAGAATTTGAAGCAGTTGGTGAGCGATCTCAATACGCTGTATCGTAACGAACCCGCCCTTTATAGCCAAGATTTTGGACAAGAAGGATTTGAATGGGTTGATTGTAGCGATAATCGCCATAGCGTGGTGTCGTTTATTCGACGGGCGAAAGATAGCGAGGAGTTTATTGTTACCATTTGCAACTTTACGCCGCAGCCCCATTCCCATTATCGAATTGGCGTGCCGGAAATGGGCTTCTATACGGAGTTATTTAACAGCGATGCCCGTCAGTACGGTGGCAGCAATATGGGGAATTTAGGCGGGAAGTGGACGGATGAGTGGTCGTATCACGGACGCCCTTATTCCTTAGATTTGTGTTTGCCCCCGCTAGGCGTATTGGTGCTGAAGTTGGATCGACAAAAAACCGCCGCTGCACTGCAACCTTCAGCGGGCGAATAGAAATTTAAGGTTATAACTTCTAGCACGTCACCTGCGGGTGGCGTGTTTTTTTATTTGTTACGCAAGGATAAGGGGGGAATTTGCGGTTGCGACTGGGGGGGTAAATAGCGCTGTGGGGCTAAAGGGGGTTGTTCGAGTTGGCGGTTTTGAGCCTGCCACCACCGAACCATCAGGGTTAGCACTACTAGACTCACGCCAAAACTCAAAAGTCCCCAACGTTCGCCCGTGCCACCGATCGCGGCATCTACTGCCCCAATGGTGAATAAGATGCTGTAAATGGGTTCTTTCCGATAGGCTGACTTAATTGCTCGATACCAAGCAGCATTCATCACAACAGTTACTCTAAGTTGCCATAGCTACTTCTCATTCTAGCGGCTTGCTTTCAACCTGCATCATCTTCTGTTGACAATGCAGGTTAATGGGGCATTTAGTTCAAACCAAGCCAAGCCAGCAAGCCTTGTCCAGTGACAAATTCAATCAACAGAGTGATGACAAAACCGATCATCGCCGCCCGCCCGTTTAAACGTTCGGCATAGCGGTTGAAGCCAAATTTGGGTTCTTCAAACTTGGGTGTCGTGGTGGGTTGGGGCTGAGTCATGGGATTTGCCTGTTTAGTTACATTTCTTTACTTATTATTGTTCAAAAATTCGGAACTTTGCACCCTCTTCCCCCAACCCCCAACTCCTAATTCCCAATTCCCCTCTTCCCTACACCTCCTTGGGCGGCTGGGCGCGATATTTGGCGAGTTGGTCAATAGCATCGCCGAGGGCAGAGGTGAGGCTTTTGCGGGTTTGGGCGTGGCTGGCTTGTTCGGCTTTCAGCGTTTCTGTGAGTTGAAAGGCTTCTTGCAAAGCGCGATCGCGTTCTACAATGGCTTCGACTAAGCGTTGTTTGAGCTGTTCGGGTTCGAGGTTTTCCAGTTCTTGGGCGATCGCCTCTGGTACGTTAGAAGCAGGTTTGAGCCGCAATTGAGCGTCCCCTTGAACCTCTTGCAGTTTAAGCTGCAACTCTTCAAGGGTCGATCGCGCTAAATGGGCGTCGGTGCGTCGTTGTTGGGCCTCTGTATCGTAGAGGCGCTGCCAGTTGGAGGCTGTGGCGTAGGCTTCGTCTCGTTCCTGTTGGGCTTGTGCCAACTGCTCTTTGAGTTCTTTAATTTGGGCTAACCACTGAACAACATCACTCATAACGATTAACGATATAAAAGTTGAGCAACGATCGGGGGAGCTGGCAAAATAATGGCCAACAGGAGAAATAAAACCAATAATCCGCTTAAGTCGCGACGGTTATCCAATTCGCTGACATCATTTAAAGCCGGTTCGTCGTAAATGGGCATTAACAATAAGATAACGGCCCAGAACAAGAACGCCCGCTGCACGAAAGCCAGGATCAAGACGAGAAACCGGGCGACTTGTCCGACAACGGCGGCGGTTCTCTGTCCGTACATGGCGTGGACGATATGACCGCCATCGAGTTGACCGACGGGCATTAAATTTAAAGCAGTCACCACTAGTCCTAAACAACCCGCCACGGCAACCGGATGCAGGTGTAAGGCGCTTGTTGCCGTTAGGCTGCTACCCAATACCAGTTTACTGAGCAGGGCAATAACAAAAGAAGATTTTGGGTCGAGGGCATTAAAATTGAGAATGCTTGCTTCGTCGGTTAAGGGGACAATCTCCGACTGGGACAAGCCCCAGAGTAAAAACGGGATGGTGGCAACTAAACCCGAAACTGGGCCGGCAATTCCCACATCAAATAGGGCTTTGCGGTTGGGGACAGGCGAACGAATTTGGATAAATGCGCCAAAGGTGCCCAAAAAGAAGGGAACCGGAATAAAGTAAGGCAAGGTCGCCCGAATCCGATAAAAGCGGGCCGTGAGATAGTGACCGAGTTCGTGAATGCCCAGAATAATCAGTAAGGGCAAGGCATAGGCAAGACCGGATAGCAGTAAACTAGGGTCATTTTCTAAGGCGTCTTCCGAAACTTGAACGATCGCAACCGCCCCAACTAAGGTTGTGGTTAATAGGGTGGCCGCCAGCAGCGCCAACGCCAGCAACGGGCGTGTGAGACGTTCTGGTTTGCCTTTAGCCTTGGCTTTAGCTTGCGGGTTGGGGAATAGGGTAAAGAAGGGTTTTCCGTTGGGGCCTTCTTGGAAAACGACGAGAAAGCGATCGCCAAATTGCCCTTCAATATTCTTTTTGATGGTTTCGTAAGCGTTGGTGGAGTTGGTTCGCAATTGTCCTTTGCAAATCACCACCTGCGGGCGATACTCAATATCCTGCAAGTAGTACACTGACCAAGGGAAACACCCTTGCAGTTGCGTTTCTTCGTCGCGGCTTAAAGGGCGCAGTTTGCTTTCGGGAGCATCTTTTGAAGGTAAGGTCGCGCTGGTAACTTGCTCGGTGGGTTGCTGTGGCGGTTGTTGAGGCATTCCCCGCCGCCCCAGTTGGATCAACCACCAGTAGATAAACGGACAAATGATGATGGGAACGAGGACTAATAAGGGGGGTGGGGGCGTATTTTGACCGTACCTTAACGTCCACGCTGTCCAAATTAAGGCCGGGCCCATCATCACTAGCCATAGCAACCAGACTGGGGTACGGGTGATGCCAGCGACGCTACGCTGCACAATGAAGTAGGTAATCAGTCCTAAAATGAGTAATAAGCTAATCATGCCTTTCGTTCGCAGCGCTACGGCCAAACAACCTAAAGCTGTTCTTGAGTCTATTGTGGCATTTCCACCGAATCGGGAAACGCTTGGGGGAACAGCCTACTTCATTGTAGAAAAAGACGCCAACCTCCTGATTGATTGTCCGGCGTGGAATGAGGAGAATCTAGGTTTTCTTCAGAATGCGGGGGGAGTGCGTTGGTTATTTTTAACCCATCGGGGGGCGATGGGACGGGTTAAGGAGTTTCAGGAAGCGCTTGGTTGCGAGGTGGTGGTTCAGGAACAGGAGGCGTATTTGTTACCGCAATTAGAGGTGACGGCGTTTCAAGATGAGATTGTCCTGAATGAGCGTTTTCGCGCCTTTTGGACGGCGGGCCACTCTCCGGGATCGGCGTGTTTATACGATGCGGCTTTCGGTGGGGTGTTGTTTTCGGGCCGACATTTGTTACCCAATGCTCAGGGGGAACCCGCACCGCTACGCACGTCTAAAACGTTTCACTGGCCGCGACAGTTGCGGAATGTGGAACGAATCTTACAGGAGTTTAGCCCAGAAACGTTAAGTTTTATTTGTCCTGGGGCTAGTACGGGGTTTTTGCGGGGCAAGGGGGCGATCGCGCCGGCCTACGAACAATTGGCTAAACTGGATTTGAGTGCTTATCGGCAGCAAAAACCCGTGTTGTGATGGCTCAAGCCGAATTTTATTTCGATCCTGAATTTAACCATTTTTTGGCGTTGGATCGCTGTAATGGCGCTTTTGAGTTTGCATTTCAGGATCGACCCTCGGTGAAGGATGCGATTGAATCGTTGGGGGTGCCTCATCCGGAGGTGGATGTCATTCTAGTTAATGGGAGGAGTGTCGATTTTTCGTATCTTCTCCAAGATGGCGATCGCCTTGAAGTTTACCCGATCTTGCGATCGCCCGATGTTACCCCCCGACTGCACCTGTGTCCGGGAAAACCCGATCCGCTGGGCTTTGTGCTAGATGTGCATTTGGGTAAACTGGCGTCTAGTTTGCGGATGTTGGGGTTTGATACGCTGTATCGCAACCACTGCGATGATGCGGAGTTGGCGGAAATTTCTGCTACGCAAAACCGGATTTTGCTGACGCGCGATCGCGGTTTGCTGATGCGCTCGATCGTTCGCTATGGTTATTCTGTCCGCTCTACGAATAGCGATCGCCAACTGAGCGAAATCTTAGAGCGATTTGACTTACTCGGCGAGGTACAACCCTTTCGCCGCTGCTTGCGCTGTAATGGTCTGCTGCACCCAGTCGATAAAGAAACCATTGTTGACCAAATCCCAGCCCAAACGCAACAACATATTAATGAATTTCATCGCTGTCAAGATTGCTTGCAGATTTATTGGCGGGGCGCGCATTATCAAAGAATGCAACAATTCATTACAGACTTATTGACACCTTAGCTAGGTTAAAGGTAATCCCAGGTTGCTTGCCAACAGAAGCATACGGGTTACAAACCTCAAAGGTTGGGGAAAGTAAAACTGCATGTATTCTGAAGAATTGGGAAAATTTCTTGGAAAAATATTTAAATCTTTTTGAATCTTTACGAAACGATTTATCGTGTAACTTTGTATGAAGAAAGCCTAGGCAACGCTTGACCATTAGTCACTCTTATCTTTTCAGATGTTCAGCAAAATCAAAAGTGCAATAAAATGTTTGGGAAGCATTAATAAGAGGTTGACAAAGATTCATGATTGTAACAATTAGTTGCATCCTCGCCTTATTACTAATCAGCCGTAACATTGAAAAGCCGAACGTAGGCCCGCAGTTGCCCTTTGCACTGCCTCCCCTGCTTCCCAGCATTAGCATTCCCACCTTTATCGCGGCGATGTGTGCCGGTCATATCCTGGGATTTATTCTGAAGTTTACCTTGGGTGCAGCCCTCCCCGGCTAACCTAAGTTAATAAACTCGGCAGACTTTTAGACGCAATGGGCATCCGCCAGCCGGTACCAAATGCCCGTTGCGTAATCTTTATTCCGGGAGGGGCTTGACGGCGTTTAAATTCTGCCCTAGTTACTAATTGAATCACCCGATTCACGATATGAAGATCGTGACCGGCCCCAACCATTTCTTGAGGGGATTGATGCTCGTGAATAAAGCGATGCAGAATATCATCTAAAATTTCATAAGGCGGTAGAGAATCTTGGTCTACTTGACCGGGTTTGAGTTCTGCACTAGGCGGTTTAGTCAGCACATTTTCGGGGATAATTTCTCTATCGGAATGCTGATTTAACCAGCGACAGAGGTTGTAAACCCGCGTTTTAGGAACATCCGCGATCGCCGCTAATCCGCCATTCATATCCCCGTATAGCGTACAATAGCCCACCGCCATTTCCGACTTATTCCCCGTCGAAATCAGCAAATGGCCAAACTGATTCGCCACCGCCATCAACAAATTACCTCGAATCCGCGATTGAATATTCTCCTGGGCAATTCCTGGAGAGGTTCCTGCAAATAACTTATCCAAAGCCAGATCGTATCCTTGCATCAAATCGCCAATGGGGATAATTTCCGTCTTGATTCCCAAATTTTGGGCTAATTCCAGCGCATCCTTCACCGAATGGTCAGAACTATAGGGAGAAGGCATCAACACCCCCAATACATTTTCCGCCCCAATTGCCGCCGCTGCGATCGCCGCCACCAAAGACGAATCAACCCCCCCACTTAACCCCAAAACCACCTGAGAAAAGCCGCACTTGCGCGTATAGTCTCGCACCCCCAAGACTAACGCCTGCCAGACTTCCGCCTCCTCAACCTCCAGCAACGCCGCGCAGGTTGTTTCCGGTAAAGCTTGCAAATCCCCATCGTAGCCGAGGACCACCTCATCCGCCTCAAAGCCACGGGCGCGACAAATTAACTCCCCGCGACGATTAAACGCCACGCTACACCCATCAAAAATCAAATCATCATTACCCCCAACCTGATTCGTATAGATAATCGGTTGATGATAGCGACTCGCCCCATGAGACAGCATCGCCTCCCGTAGCTTTTGTTTCCCCACGCTATAGGGAGACGCCGATAAATTCACCACCACATCTACACCCAACTGGGCTAAATCGGCAATGGGATTCACCCGATAACTGCGCTTTCCCCAAAACAACTCATCGTTCCATAAATCCTCGCAGATCGTCACCCCCACCTTCACCCCATCCAGGGTAAAGAAATTGCTGGCTTCCCCGGCAGCAAAATACCGATCTTCATCAAACACATCATAGGTAGGCAACAAACGCTTGTGAAACACCTGCTGCACCCGACCTCCTTTTAAGAGGTTCATGCTGTTAAACAGGGGTTTATCGCCCTGCTGATGGGCGTGGGGATTCGGTTCAACCGTGCCGACCAATACCGCCACCTCTGGGGGCAAAGCCTCCGCCAGTTGCGCGACTGCGATCGCCATTGCTTCAATAAAACTAGGGGCCATCAGCAAATCTCGCGGCGGATAACCGCATACCGACAACTCCGGCGTCAACACCAAGCGTACTCCCTGACTTGCAGCCCGCTTCGCCGCCTCTAAAATCTGTTGGGTATTTCCAGCAATATCCCCAATGGTGGGGTTCAATTGTGCGATCGCAATTTTCAACATGACACAATTAGCAAATCAGAACATCGCAAACAACAAGCCTTCAACCCAAACTCCCCAGCATCCCCTTCTTCCCCAACCCCCAACTCCCTTCTTCCCCCCATCCCCTCACCTCCCCACCTCCCCACCCTCTTCTTC
>NZ_MJGC01000094.1 GCF_001746915.1 Desertifilum tharense IPPAS B-1220 | reverse complement strand
CTGAGTGCTGAGTGGGGAAAGGAGTGCTGAGTGCAAAGTGCTGAGTGCTGAGTGGGGAAAGGAGTGCTGAGTGTAAAGTGCTGAGTGCTGAGTGGGGAAGAGGATGGGGGGATGGGGAGATGGGGGGATGGGGGGAAAGGAGTGCAAAGTTCCGAGTTCCGTAGCTTGCACACCAAGCAGCGGTGTTCCGAGTGGGGAAAGTGAGTGCTGAGTGTAAAGTGCTGTTGCTTTAGCTTCCGCGTAGCGGTGTGCTGAGTGGGAAGATAGTGCTGAGTGCTGAGTGGGAAGATAGTGCAAAGTTCCAAGTTCCGTAGCTTGCTTCCGCGTAGCGGTGTTCCGATAAGTATGGTAGTCAGTCAGTATTTACCCCTTCTTCCCCCCATCCCCCCATCCCCCCATCTCCCCATCTCCCCATCCTTCTTCCCCCATCCTCTTCTTCCCCACTCAGCACTCAGCACTCAGCACTCACTTCCCCTAACAGTTGTAGGATAGAAATAACAATACTTCCACCTGCACTCATGGCTTTTTTTCGTCAGTACATTGCCCCGTTTTTTATTGTTCTGATTTTTGCGATCGCCCTTTTAGCCGTCAGCGCCCGGATCTTTTTGCCTAGCGATATGGCTGCCCCCGCACCCATTACCGAAGAAGTGGGGGAGGCTAGTGCAGAAAGCGCGATCGCAGATTTGCCTCCGGATCTGGCAATTTGGATTCGCGGATCGGCCGCAGACTCGCCTGTACTTACACCGTTGGGTTCCAGTGTAAATTAGTGGCACGTCAATTTGTACCGGGCTATCAACTGCGGGCGGGATGGGGCATCGAACACGCCCTTCTGTCTAAGTTTATGCAGGAAACTTATGAGGAACTGTTTCCGGGTCGCAATTTCTCTCACGTTCCCAAAGCAGTCGAGCAATTTCTCTCTAGCCAGACGCCTCTGTGGTGGGTGGAAGTTGAAGAACAGACTTCCGGTTCAGACTATCTCACCCCGCTTCCCCCGCCTGTGGGATGTTTGTGGATGGGGAATGCTATCGATCAAATTGGAGGCGATCGCAATTCGCATATTTTCTTGGTATACGTCAAACCCGAACATCGCCGCAAGGGAATTGGTTCAGCCTTAATGCGCCATGCCGAAAACTGGGCGCGACAAAGAGGCGATCGCCAAATTAGCCTGCAAGTCTTCCACAATAACGATATTGCCCTCAATCTCTACCAAAGCCTTGGCTATAGTTCTCTATCCCTATGGATGGTTAAACCGTTAAACCCCAAAGCCGAATGAGGGAGATGGGGGGATGGGGAGATGGGGAGATGGGGAGATGGGGAAAAGAAGGGAGTTAGGAATTGGGAGTTGGGATTTGGGGAAGAATAAGAAGAGGAATTACAGGTTAATGCTGATTGACTTCCCTAAGTTAAATTCAATTACCCTACACTCCCATTTTTCTAATAAATCCTCAAAGACTTCGTGCAAGCGGTCTAGCATTTCTTTGGTGAATAGGTTTTTTCGGGACTTTGTTGTCAGAACCTTCAGGAGCCTTTAAGTCTGATACAGAACGTCCTCTAGAAACACAATCATTTTTCATCCGAGAAAGGTCTTTAATTGTTGTATCCTAAAACAGGAGCACCAATTAACTCCTCCGAAGAGTGAGAACTGCCTACCAGTACCGATTACGTCCAACTCGTCAGCAAGCCACAGAGATTGATAGATGGTTCTCAATGTTGTGCTACCAGTACAACTACTTGTTGGCGGATAGGTTTAATTGGTGGGAACAAAACCGTTCTCCAGTCAACGCTTGTCCTCTGGTTTGTTATCTGCCAGAATTACGAGACAACCCCGACTACTACTCTCAAAAGAAAACGCTACCACAACTCAAGAAAACGCATCCTTGGTACTCCGAAATCTATTCACAAGTTCTTCAGGATGTAGTTAAGCGAGTCAAGGTGACATTTGATAGGTTCCTCAAGGGTGACAGTAGCGGGAAACGAAGCGGTAAACCCAGGTTCAAAGCTCGTAATCGTTATCGCACTTTCACCTATCCTCAGATGAAAGAAGGATGTTTGCAAAGTAATCTGATTAACTTACCGATGTTTGGTAAAGTCAAGGTTGTTTTGCATCGTCCTATTCCTGACGGGTTTAAGATTAAGACCGCATCTGTTACCAAAAAGGCTGATGGCTTCTACCTGACGCTCTCGCTGGAAGACAAGACGGTTCCTGAAATTAAACCGGATTTTAACCCAGATAAAATCACAGGAATTGATGTAGGTCTGAAAGACTTCCTAACAACTTCTGAGGGTGAAACGGTTGATATTCCGACTCTTTACCGCAAGTCCCAGAAACGTCTACGGGTTATCCAGAAGCGGGTGTCAAGGCGTAAAAAGGGGAGCAACGGTAGACTTAAAGCCATTAAGCAACTGGGAAAACAGCACAAAAAGGTTGCAGATAAGCGCAAGGATTTCCACTTCAAAACAGCAAATTGGCTGTTATCAAAATATGATGTTGTAGTTCACGAAGACTTGAATGTAAAAGGTCTAGCTCGTACCCGATTGGCTAAATCTGTGCTGGATGCTGGGTGGTCAAACTTTCTGTCGATACTAATAAACAAAGCCGTTGGCGAAGCCTGCGCGAAGCGCATAAACGCGGGTTTGTTGGTAGTCCCAGTAAGCGCCCATAATACCTCACAAGAATGCTCCAATTGTGGCGAGAAAGTACCAAAGAAGCTGTATATACGCTGGCATGACTGCCCTCACTGTGGGTGCAGTCTAGACCGCGACCATAATGCAGCTATAAAAATAGAGCGGTGGGGCAACCCGTTCTTAAAGCCAAGAGCCTCCTAAGCAATAGCCGGATTGTCTTGGAAGCCTACACCATACCTGTACTCAGGTTGGTGTAGGAGTTGTCACAATAATCGACCCGCCCGAAGACGGATCGATTGAGCAAGATAGGAAATAGAATTGCCTATTTTTTGCGTTTGCCTTTCATCTTGCGACCAAAACCTTTAGATCCCACATTGGATTTCCCGGTGGTGGGAAGTTCATCGCCGGGTGAAAGCGCTGCTGTTTCTACAAACTGTCTGCCGCAGTCTTTGCACGCATAGCGCTGTTTGCCATTTTGATGGCCATTTTTCCGCACATCTCCAGAACCACAACTCGGACAGATAATTGCATCTGGATCGAGGGTTCTACCATTAACGGTTGCAGATTCTTCAGTAGCCGGTTCTGAATCCTCTGAGATTTCTGCTGCTTCAGAAATTTCTGGCACAGCCTCAACGGGTGCTTCTTCAACTCCCGTTAAGCTTTCTGTGAGAGGGGCTTCAACAGGCGCTTCTTCAACCTCTGGCTGAGTTTCCGCAACAGGCGTTTCTTCAACCTCTAGCTGAGTTTCCGCAACAGGCGCTTCTTCAACCTCTGGCTGAGTTTCCGCAACAGGCGTTTCTTCAACTTCTAGCTGAGTTTCTTCTACAGGCGCTTCTTCAACCTCCGCCAAGTTTTCAGTCGGGGTTTCTTCTACAGGCGCTTGTTCGGGTTCAGCTTCACTCACCTCTGAAAGGAGGTTGTCTAGTAGATTTTCCCCAACTGTTTCTTCAACCGCCACGAGATTTTCGGGTTCTCCAGCAGCTTTCAGAACTTCTGTCTCTACTTCAACAGGCGGGGGTGCAACTTCAGCAACATTCTCTACAGCCGTTTCTCTCGCTTCTGGGGAGACGGCTTCTGTAGATTCTACAGAGGTAGTTTCGGGTTCCGTCCAAGTTCCCGTTTCGACTGCTTGGGTAAGGATTTCGGCAACAGGGGTTTCCTGTTGGGGTGCATCTGCCTCTAGAATACTGACGCCATCAGCGGCTTCTGAGGTTGGCGGTTCCGGTGGTAAAGCCTTAGCGGGTTCTGGAATCGCAATCTGATTCCAGGTTGGCGTTGCGGGTGGCAAATGCACAGCGGGTTTAATCCCATTGGACTTTGCTTGAGTTTGGGAAAGTTTGCTGATGCGATCGCCTGGATTTTCAGGAATGCTATAGGTTGTGGGAATGACGGTTGGTTTCGTCACTGCCTCATGAATTAATCGAGCCGTATGTTCCGAAGGATCGATAGATGATTGGGGCTTACTGTCAAGATGAATGTTCTGTTTTTTTGACTCAGAAATCGTGAGTCGATCTAGCGATTCTGAAGCAAACTCTATCCCTTGATAAAACCGATCAATGGGTCGATGCAGGGGGGTGAATCGCATGGAGCGCACCATCTTTCGATACGGTTCTAACTGATCTGTCACAATATCCCCCGGTTAATTTGAATAAACATCGCATTCTGGAAACGATTCTGAGCAAGTCTGGGTTTGGTTTAAACCCATAAATGGTTGCCAAAGAGCTTACAGGATAAGGCTTGTAAGGATTTTTGGCAATTTACAAACTCTAGAGTTTGAGCGCCATCCTCAATGAATCAGTCACAAGAACTTTAGCTGAGAATGGTTGGTATTGAGCATGATTGCTGATGACGATGAGTCATGGCTTGAGGTTTTGCCCAAACCCTTTTTGCGGTTCATTCCCCTTGATGATGATTTTATAGACAATTAAATCCACCATCAAAAATGAAGAATTGAGAATAACTGAACAAGAGTCTTAAGGCTTTTGCTAGGTTGGAATCGGTCGAGATCGACCTGAATTTGCAACTAGCTCTCATCGAGCGATTTGCTGGCTTTCGGAGGAAAGAGAGGACTCTACCTCGGCGACCATTCTCGACAAGGACGCTTTCTAGAATACAACGCCATTTGTAATAGATGAAACCCTTGATGCGTTTCTTAACAGCAAGTGGGTCAGGAAGAGGGCTTCCCTGGGGTCTTCTCGTCGATCCCGAATTCCTGGTAAACTGCGATTATGGATGATGACGACTTCTCAGCACTTAACCTAGACGCAGAATTCGATAGCCCTCTGGATGACCTAGAGCCGGTTGATGCTCAACCTGAAGAGGAAAAGCCCGATCCAGAGGTGATGCTGCTATTGCTGCAAAGTTTAGATAATCAGCAGCGAATGCTAGCTGCACGTGCTTTTTGTGAAATTCAGGACGCGCGGGCGATTCCCCATCTTATCGGCTTGCTGACCGATGTGTGTCCCCTGATTCGGGTCAGTGCGGCTTATGCTTTGGGTCGCAACCCCAGTCCAGATGCCGTAGAATCCTTGATCGCGCAGCTTAACCGCGACTGGAATGGCTACGTGCGAAAAGGCGTCGTTTGGGCTTTGGGCAACTGTCGCGATCGCCGTTCCTTGCAACCCCTCTTAAATGCCCTAAAAACCGATATTTCCGCCGTTAGACTCTGGGCGGCCAGTTCCTTAGCCCAAATGTCTGCGGTCAGTTACGAAGCCATCATCGCCGCCATTCCCCCCATCATTGAAGCGATGCGCCAAGATCCCATCTCAGCAGTGCGGAGTAACTGCGCGTGGTCATTAGGACAACTCAGCCGCGAACTCCCTTCAAACGTCGTTTACGCCACCGCTGTTGATGCTTTAATTGAAACCTTCGCCGAAGATGAAGACCTAGGCGTCCGCGAAGATGCCAAAGCCTCCCTCCTCAAAGTCGGCGATCCGCGCGCCCTCCAAGTCATCGAGGAATTAGAACAAGAGGGATGGTTCTAAATCTAGTGCTGAGTGCTTCTCTAAGTGCTGAGTGTAAAGTGCTGAGTGCTGAGTGGGAAGAGGGTGGGGGAAAAGAGTTCCGAGTTCCGAGTTCCGAGTTCCGAGTGAGAAGAGAGTGCTGAGTTGATAGTTAGCAAGTTTTCCCATCCCCCCATCCCCCCATCCTCTTCTTCCCCAACTCCCAACTCCCAACTCCCTTCTTCTTCCCCCCATCCTCTTCTTCCCCAACTCGTAACTCCCAACTCCCAACTCCCTTCTTCCCTCCATCCTCTCCTTCCCAGAGCGAGACTTCAACTAGAAGCACTGGTATAGTAACGCAGTGCCAATCGCCAAAAGCCTGAAGCTAGAATAAATAGGCCAACTCCTAAGCCTAGGGTTCCTAAAAACCAGTTGGGTTGAATTCTGCCTAAGAGGGCTTCTGCTGGAACTGTTGTTAAAAAAGCGACAGGAACAATAAAGGTAAAAAAGAAGCGATAGGCGGCGGGATAAGCGACTAGGGGAAAGCGCCCTGCTTCTAATAAACCCCTCAACACTTCGGTGACGTTATAGATTTTGACAAACCAAATACTGGTTGCCCCTAACATAAACCAGAGGCTGTAAAGGCTGATAATTCCCAATGCTAGGGGAATAATACTACCCAGATAGTTATTCAGGTTTAATCCCAGTCGGCTACCGGCGTAGAAGATCGTTAAACAGCCGAACGCTAAGTCGGGAAGTCCCCACGGGGAAAGGGTGCGGGTTGAAAGCCAAAATTGGCTGCTAATCGGTTTGAGTAGAATAAAGTCTAGGGTACCTTCTTGCACTTGTTCGACGATGCGATTCAAGTTGGGGACGAGGAAGGTTGCTGAAACTCCTTGAAGTAACGTAAAAATACCGACCACAATTAAGGCTTGTTCCCAACTCCACCCGGCAAAGCTGTAGTCGTTGCGGTAAAACAGAGACAGGCTAAAGAGGCTGCCGCTGAGGTTGCAAAAGCTGGTGAGGGTTGCCACTACGAAGTTGAGGCGGTATTCTAACTCGGCGGCGATCGCAGTTGCCCAAAATAAGCTTAAAACTCTGAAATAACGCACGATATTTGCTCCCTTGCCCACACGTAAGGGCTAATTTTTCTATAATAGAGTTAAGAATTGTAAATATCCTCTAAGCTTATGGATGCTCCCAACTTAGATTTGATTGCGAACCAGCTTGACAGCGACAATTCTCGCGATCGCATGTTAGCATTGGCAGCCTTGCGCGATGTGTCTGCTGTAGAAGCGGTGCCATTAATCAAAAAAGTATTAGACGACGCTAATCTTCAGGTGCGTTCAATGGCGGTTTTTGCCTTGGGTATCAAACCGACTGATGAATGTTACCCGATTTTGACGCAGCTTCTTGAAACCGATCCCGATTATGGTATTCGAGCCGATGCAGCCGGGGCGCTAGGATACTTAAAAGATAACCGAGCGTTTGAACCTTTAGTTCGAGCTTTTTATGAAGATACGGATTGGTTAGTCCGTTTTAGCGCCGCCGTCGCCCTGGGAAATTTGAAAGATCCCCGCGCCCACGATGTACTGATTCAAGCGCTCAATAGCGAAGAAGTGGTTATTCAACAGGCTGCTATTTCTGCACTTGGCGAAATTCAAGACATAGATTCCGTCGAGCAAATTCTGCGTTTTGCCCAAGCAGAAGATTGGCTTGTTCGCCAGCGTCTTGCAGAAGCATTGGGTCATCTTCCTTGTCAAAAAAGTATTTCTGCACTGAAATATTTAGAAAAAGATAGTCATCCTCACGTTGCAGAAGCCGCCTCAATTTCTTTAAAACGGTTGGCCCAAAAGGGCGAAACTTTGTAGGTTAAGGATCTGAGGGCGATCGCGCTAATCAAAGCCCTTTAATAAATCATCGGGAGGGGTAGCAAATGACTACCCCTTTTGTTTCAAAAATAATGGCTGATTCAAGCGTTTCTAGAACGAATCGTTCCTTGAATTTGCCTGCGCGATCGCTTCCCTTTAACAAGCGACTTTTGATAGGGTTAAAGAACCCGTATCGCCATTAAGAGTTGCACAGACTCCCACGGGTAAAGCAGCATTGACACCATCATGACCAAAAGGGAGATCGGAAACAATCGGGATGCCCAAATCGCTGAGGCGATCGCGCAAAACTTCCTCTATCGTAAAACTAGGGATTCCTTCTGGCGACTCGCAGCGACTAAAGCGCCCTAACGCAATCCCTTTTACCCCCTCAAACGCACCACACATCCGCCATTGCGTCAGTTGACGATCGATGCGATAGGGGGCTTCTGTCACATCCTCTAGGGCTAAAATTGCGCCTTGGAAATTGGGTTGTACAGGCGTTCCCAATAAATGCGTCGCCACCGTCAGATTCGCAGGAATCAAAGTCCCTTGAACCTCTCCACCGCCCCAACCCTCACCCTGTAAAGGTTCTAAACTGCGACCTTCCACCCAATCGAATAATCGCGCCAGACTCCACTCTGGTTCAGCCGCTAAGGTGGTTAAAACCGGGCCATGAACCCCCGATACGCCTGCTTGGTAGAAGCGCCACAACAAGCTAGTGATGTCGGAAAAGCCAATTAACCATTTAGGCGAACTCTCCGGCCATACCCAATTTTCTAATAATCTGGCCCCACCATAACCGCCCCGCACGCAGAGGATACCGCGACAAGTGCGATCGCGCAAAGCCTCTGTCAGTTGTTCGCGTCGATGTTCGTCAGTTCCCGCTAAATATCCCCAACGCTTATCAACAGTTGGGTTTGGTTCAATAACATAACCGCGTTTTCGCCAGATTTCTACACCCCGCTGAAACGCCTCAAATTCGCGCAACGCACCACTCGGCGCAATCATACAAAGTTTATCGCCAGGTTTTAGGGGAGTTGGGAGCATAAGAAGGGAGTTAGGAGTTGGGGAAGAAGAGGATGGGGGGAAGAAGAAGGGAGTTGGGAATTGGGAGTTAGGAGTTGGGGAAGAAGAGGATGGGGGGAGGGGGAAGAAGAAGGCAGTTGGGAGTTGGGAGTTGGGGAAGAAGAGGATGGGGGGATGGGGGGAAGAAAGCCTATTTTTTGGTGACTTTAAACTTCTTGCTTTGTACTCCGCTACCCACTTGAAACACTGCTACTGAGTAGCTACGGAACTCAGCACTCCTTTCCTCACTCGGAACACCACTGCGCGGAAGCAAGCTACGGAACTCGGAACTCGGAACTCACTCAGCACTCAGCACTTTACACTCAGCACTTAGAAAGAGGAGAACCATTGCTCGTAGCGATCGCCTAAAGCTTCTAAAGAATACTTGGTTTGGGCAGCTTTGTAACAGTCTTGGCGGTTAATTTGGTCTAATTTGGCGATCGCTTCTACTAACCCCGATACGCTATCCGGTTCGACTAGAAAACCTGTTTTCCCATCAGCGACAATTTCTGCAATTCCTCCCCGTCGATAGCCAATTACCGGAACGCCACAGGCTAAGGCTTCAATGGCGACATTCCCAAAGGCTTCTACCCAGCGCGGCGTCATTAACAGGGCGCGACATTGACGCAACTGAGATTGTAAAGCTTGAGTGGAGAGAAATCCCGCATATTCAATTGGCGCATGGGGATAAGTTTGGAGAATTTTTTGCCAATACTCCGGGTTTTCCATCGCCCCCATAATCTTAAGGGGAATGCCTGTCTGTTGGGCGGCGGCGACTGCATCTTCTAACCCCTTTTCTGGGGCGATCCGCGCTACCCAAGCCAGTTGAGGAGTGGGAGTTTCGCAAAATTCATACTGCGATAGATCGAAGCCATTGCCTAAGATGACACAGGCCTCGCTAAAAGGGAAGGTTTGCGCCTGGGAGATCGTGTGCATACCAATCGTACCCGGAAACTGCCGGATAACTGCGGCGATCGCCTCATCCATTGCGTCAGTTAGCGAACCCATGCTGATCAGATGCGCGACTGGGCGTTGTAAAAAGGGTGTCAGATACAGGGGTAGCCAATCATAGGCGAAGTTGAGAATTAAATCATACTCCGTCTGGATCGCCCGAATTGTTTCCCACAGTCGAGCTAGCCCAGAACCTTTGGGGAGGATAATGGGATCGCGGCGATCGCAAGTTTGGGCAGAAATTTGGGGATTTCCAGCCACTTCAATCACCTGAAATGATTCCACCACCGATCCTTGAGGGGCTGCGATCGCAATGTCATGACCGCGATTTCGCAGAGCTTGGGCAATATTGCGTAAGGTTAATTCTACTCCCCCGGCGGCTCCAGATCCTAATGCACCAATAAAGGGAGCCGCAAACAACAGTTTTAATCGTTTAGCCATAAACAGGGGTTCTAATGTTCATCATCCGACGATCGGCGATCCATCGAATTTTCCAGATCCGACCAATTGGGTAACTGATCTGAGTTTGCAGTAGTGCGGATGCGATTTAATTGGTTTAAAGCCCATCGCGCTGTTTCTTGGACTTCGCGATCCGAGTCTTCGGCTGCATATCGCATCAGTTGGCTAACGTGCGTCACCAGTTCGTAGAGGCGAGTCACATCCCGAATCGCATTTTTCCGCACTTCTGGATTATTATCTTGCAAAGAAATCGCTAAAGCCCGGTTCATGGGTTTGAGCGTCCGAATGCTGATTTCCGATAGCGCCGCTAAAATCAGACTGCGTTGCTGAGAATCCGAATCTAATAATAAATTAACTAACGGTTGCGTCGCTTGGGATGCCCCCCGCTGACCGAGTTCCCAAATGGCTTTGCGTCGGCGATCGCGATCGGGACTTTCTAAATCTTGAATTAACTCGTCAACAATATTAATTTTAGCGAGGCGCGTAGTTTCCTCAATCGGCACCTTCTCTACAGGCGTTAGCGAGGCGTCGGGAGTCGGGGGAGGGGGCGTTTCCTCAGAGGGCGTAAAAAACGAATAGTGATGGCCATTACTATCGGGAGGCTGTACTTCGCCCTTTTCAGGCAAATCCGATGCCATTGTCCCCTCTGGGGGTGCGGTAGCCAGAAACTCATCCGCCTCCGTTTCTTCCCATTCCTCCTCATCCTCAAAACGATTGCGATTCAAGAGTTTGAGCAGGAGTAAACTAAATCCCCCCGTCGCCGTCACGGCGATCGCCCCAATTAGAATCCAGCGTACCCAATTGCGTCGGCGCTGGGATTTAACTTGCGTTTGCGGCCGGGGCGAGGGACTGGGGCTAGAGGCAACAATGGGCTGTTGCGCCCGTTGCAGGCGATCCCAGGTGGTTTGTCCAACCCAGCCATCCACCTCTAATCCTTGGGCTTGCTGGAACGCTGAGACGGCTTTCAGGGTACTTTCGGTATAGGTTGCATCAATTGCCCCCGCGTAATAACCGAGCGTTTGCAAACCCTGTTGTAATTCTCGAACGCGATCGCCTTGACTGCCAGGCCCTAGGGGCGAAACAACCGAGTTAGACGCTTGAGTGCGTCTTTTTTCTTCCTCCTGAACGGCTATCTCGCGGTTGCGGCGATATTCAGCCGCTTTCTGTTGCGCCAAGGACGCTTGCGGACTTTGGGGAGAAACGCTAGCCATCAAATCGGCCGCTTGCTGCCAGCGATCGGCTAAATCTGCCCACTCATCAGCCGTTTGGGCCGTTTTTCCGCGATCGCTCGCCTGTTGAGCAATGACCATTGCTTCCCGCACCGGATCGGCTTGAGTCAGGGTCAATTCAACCGACTGAGGCATCAAAACAGCGGTTTGGGCTAAACTCGGCGTCACAACCCAACCAGGGATACAGCTAACCAACAACAAGATAAAACGGTAGGACATCTTGGGGTTCCTCCATCGTACAAGCTGGAGGATGTTTGAGCTTGAGAAAACCAGACAGGAATCTTACACCTTCATATCTCGAATAGCCAACTCTGGCAACCTTTCTTTAGTGCTGAGTGTAAAGTGCTGAGTGCTGAGTGGGGAAGAAGGGGAGTTGGGAGTTGGGAGTTAGGGGTTGGGGGAAGAAGGGGAGTTGGGAGTTGGGAGTTAGGAGTTGGGGAAGAAGGGGAGTTAGGAGTTGGGGAAGAAGGGGAGTTAGGAGTTAGGGGTTGGGGAAGAAGGGGAATTACAGGTTAATGCTGATTGATTCCTCTATTTCCCGGAAATTGGAATTCTTTTCCTCACTCAGCACTCTTTCCCCCCATCTCCCCATCTCCCCATCTCCCCACCCTCTTCCCACTCAGCACTCAGCACTTTACACTCAGCACTTGGTTATGGGGGTGAGTTCGGGATCTTCTGGAGATAAATCTTTGACAGGTGCGGGACGCAGACGCAATTTTTGGGCGAGGGTATCCCGTTGATTGATTAAGTAGATGCTGATTAGGGTTAGACCTACCCCACTCCATTGAATGGGACTTAGGACTTCATTGAGAATGAGATTGCCAAATAATAGGGCAAAAACGGGGGTGAGGAAGGTGAGGGAGCTTAAGCTGGTTAAGCTGCCACTAGAGGCAAAGTAGAAGAATAATCCGTAGGCGATCGCGCTGCCAAATAGGGTAGCGTAGGCGATCGCGCTCCACCCCGCTAGGTCAATATGCACCCATTGCTCGGTTTCTAAGGCACCGGATAAGGCAAATAGAGGCAGCCCTCCCACAATCATATGCCATCCGGTGGCGCTCACGGGGTCGGCATAGCGACAGACAAAGCGGACTAAAACGGTTCCTACGGCCATTGAGAGGGCGGCGAGTAACATTAGCCATTCGCCACTGTTAAACAATTGCTGCACGCTACCGGAAATTGAACTCACATCGCCTGTTAACGCGTTCAATACCCACTCATCCGGTAAGCCAATTAAGCTAATTCCACCGACACCTACCATCAACCCCAGGCCGCCAATTAGCCCAATTTTTTCCCCAAATAACCACCACGCAAGCAGGGCGACGGCGATGGGTTGCGAGTCAATCATCACCGATCCTAATCCCGCCCCCGTTCTGACTAAGCCTTCGGCTAAAAAGCCTTGAAATAAAGCCCCATCCACTAGGCCAAACAGGGTAATCCACAGCCACGCCTTCCACCCTTGCGGTTGCGGGCGTCCCATCCAAACGGCGGCGGCGAGGATTAGGAACCCGGCGGGAACGAGGCGCACGCCGGCCATGAATAGGGGGGTTGTATTGGGGATGACGCCTTTCATGGCAACCATTGCAGTTCCCCAAAAGAAGAACGGTGCAATCAGTAATAGGGAGGCAAAGGGCAGTCTGGATTCGGTAAGCTTCAGGTACATTCGGCTATTCCTTTGGGAGGGATGAACGGTGCAAGCCCGCGATCGCTTTAGGCTGAACTTGAGGATCTGTTAAGCTCCGATTAAGCTCCATTGTACTCAATTATGTAGTTATGTTAAGGGCTAACTCAGAAAATCCCACCAAATGCTGACTCGATGCGCCACACTAGAATTCAGGCGCAAGATGGGGTCGCTAGGCTGGGGTTTCTGGAGAAGCCGAAGCAAAGACTACCCCTGAGATCGAGCCTTCGTTAATGAATTGTTGAGTCTCTATGGTGTGGTTTTTTAATCAAAAATTTCGCAAACAAATTGCTCGAATTGAGGTGACAGGTGCGATTGGGGCATCGACGCGCAAGCGCGTCTTAGAAGCGCTGAAAGAGATTGAGGAGAAGAAATTCCCCGCCCTCCTATTACGCATCGACTCGCCGGGGGGAACGGTTGGGGATTCCCAAGAAATCTACAGCGCCCTCAAGCAACTGCGCGAGAAAATCAAGATTGTTGCGAGTTTTGGCAATATTTCAGCATCAGGAGGCGTTTATATTGGTATGGGAGCTAGCCATATCATGGCAAATCCCGGCACGATTACCGGAAGTATTGGCGTCATTTTGCGGGGAAATAACCTGGAACGCTTGTTAGATAAAGTTGGCGTTTCATTCAAAACGATTAAGTCTGGCCCTTATAAGGATATTCTTTCATTCGATCGCGAACTGACTGAACCAGAAAAAGATATTCTGCAACAACTGATTGACACCAGTTACCAGCAATTTGTGGAAACGGTGGCAGAAGGGCGTCAACTGGCGGTAGAGACGGTGAAAAGTTTTGCGGATGGTCGCATTTTTACCGGACAGCAAGCTTTAGAATTGGGGGTGGTTGACCGCTTGGGAACTGAAGAAGATGCCAGACGCTGGGCGTGTGAATTGGTGGGACTCGATCCCGAAAAAACTCAAGTGAATACCATTGAAGAACCCAAGCGCTTCTGGAGTCGGATTTTCGGCGGAAATAATCGCGTCAGTTCGGGGCTATCCGCAGGGGTGGATTGGGTGGAGTTTGAACTTTCAACGAGTGGTTTACCGTTGTGGATCTATCGACCTTAAGACAATGGGGGAGTTGGCGTTAATGGCTTAAGTGAAGATAATTGTGATACAAACAGGTAGGCTGACAGCAACGGGCTGATGGCACAAGATGGCTGAACAGAAGGAGGATGCGTGCGTGGGTTGGCGAGTACGGGCAATTCGGGGTGCGATTACAGTACCCGAAAATACGAAAGAAGCGATCGCAGAAGCAGTCACGGAACTGCTTGATGAGTTAGAAGCCAGAAATTCCATCGATCCTGAAGAGATCGTCAGCGTGACTTTCTCGGTGACGCGCGACTTAGATGCAATTTTTCCGGCTGCGATCGCCCGTAAGCGTCCCCACTGGGAAAATGTGCCGCTGCTGGATGTGCAACAAATGCATGTGGAAGGGGCCCTAGAACGCTGCATTCGCCTTTTGATTCACATTAATCTACCCGTGGAGCATCGGGCAATCGTTCATCCGTATTTGCGTCAGGCCAAAACCCTTAGACCTGACTTGGTTTTAACCCAATCTGCCCGTTTATAGACAAAAACGGTTGGGTAATACCAGGGACATCGCTACAATATTTCTGTCAAAATTGCGAGGGGGTTAGTATCCCTCGCAATCTCATTGTTTTTAAAGGTTATTTATGCCGAAACCTTCCTTTAAAGTTTGCGAAGTTACCCCGTTTCAGGCTTCGATGGGTGAACCGATCGCCCTAGGGGACCTCACCTCGATCTTGGGAATGAATGCGATCGCGCTGGCTAAACAAGGTTATGCTTATATGCCCTACTCGGTATCCTCTCTAGAAAGTTGGACGATCTGCAATGTGACAGAGTGGGATGGAGAGGATGAAGATGACTATGACTCGGACATTGATGAGGAGGATGATGAGTGGGAGGAGGATGACGAGGATGAGGATGAGGATGAGGAATATGACGAAGAAGATGATGAGGAGTATGACGAAGAAGATGATGAGGATTGGGATGATGACGATGAAGAGTACGATGAGGATGAGGAGTACGACGAAGACGACGAGTAGATGGTTATAGCTTGGCAGGAATTTCAGCCCATAGGAGCGATCGCAACAACTCCTAGTGCGGTGCGACACCTTCAGCCGTTGTGTCAGGCGGTGGGGGTTCATTTATGGATACCCGAAGCGCTACAGGCTGATTTTCCAGACTTACCCGTTTATTCGGGTTCCCTCAAAGATCATCTCGCCCAGATTTGGCCGCAGTATCGCAGCTTGCTTTTTGGGTTAGCTACAGGTGCAGTTGTCCGCTTAATTGCGCCGTTGTTAAAGGATAAAACCACAGATCCTGCCATTTTAGTGCTAGATGAGGCAGGAAAATTTACCATTAGTTTATGTAGCGGTCATCGCGGCGGTGCAGATCGGCTAGCTGGTCTCGTCAGCCACATGTTAGGGACAACACCTGTCATTACTGGGGCTTCTGCTCATCTGGGTTTACCGGGAATCGATATTTTAGGAACGCCCTTTGGGTGGATGCGGGGAACGGGAGATTGGACGGGGGTTAGCGCCGCCATTGCTAAGGGCGAACCCGTGCGCGTCATTCAGGAAGTGGGTTCTACCCTGTGGTGCGATCGTCTTCCCGATGGACATCCCTTTAGGTTTGGCTTTGCTGAATCTGCTCAAACGGAAGCAGAAAAAGCGAGGGTTTGGATTAGTTTTACCCAACGTCAATTTTCCCCTGAATCGGAAGTTCCCAAGGTGCAATGGCATCCCCGTGTATTGTGGGTGGGGGTGGGGTGCGAACGGGGAACGCCGCGCGAGGTAATTGAAAAGGCGATTGGGCAGGTGTTCCGGGCGTATCATTTAGCAGAAGGGGCGATCGCGGGAATTGCTACTCTCGATCTGAAAGCTGATGAAGTTGGGTTAGTGGAACTGTGTGGCGATCGCAATTTCCCCCTCACAACTTTTCAGGCCCATACCTTACGTCAAATTAGCGTCCCCAACCCTTCAGCCGTGGTAGATAGCGAAGTGGGGACGCCTAGCGTGGCGGAAGCGGCGGCGATGCTGGCGGCGGGGGCGGAACAATTATTAGTCCCCAAACAAATTTATCGCGCCCAACCGGAAGAGGTGCCAGTTCATGCGGGGAAAGCGGTGACTGTGGCGATCGCTCAAGCTGAATATGAGTATACCGCTCGCCTAGGACAACTTTACTTAGTGGGAACTGGGCCGGGAAATCTCGATCAAATGACGGCGGCGGCGAAAAGCGCGATCGCCTCTGCGGATGCCATTATCGGCTATTCTCTCTACATTGATTTAATTTCCCCCCTGCTGCGTCCCGGACAAATTATTGAAGCCTTACCGATTACCCAAGAGAAGCAACGCGCTCAACGGGCGATAGAATTAGCTCAATGGGGTTTAACCGTAGCGGTGATTTCTTCTGGAGATTGCGGTATTTATGGGATGGCGGGGCTAGTCTTAGAAGCCTTACAAGCCCAAGGGTGGGATGGGAAAACGCCCGGAGTTCAGGTCTTCCCTGGGATCAGCGCCTTGCAAGCGACCGCTTCCCGCGTCGGTGCGCCCTTAATGCACGATTTTTGCGCGATCAGCCTCAGCGACCTGTTGACGCCTTGGGAGGTCATCCAGCGGCGTTTGACGGCAGCCGCCCAAGCGGATTTTATCACCGCGCTGTATAACCCGAAGTCGCAAACCCGGACGCAGCAAATTGCGATCGCCCAGTCTATTTTTTTACAATATCGCTCTCCCCAGACGCCGGTTGCGATCGCCCGTTCTGTCTATCGCCAAGATGAGGAAATCTATCTCACCACCCTGGAGAAGATGCTGGAAACGCCCATTGATATGTTAACGACCGTATTAATTGGCAACAGCAATACGCGCACCCTCGGAGAGTGGATGATTACTCCGCGCGGCTACCATTTGGGTCAGGACATTTGCCAGCCTGAAGATTGAGGTAAAAATTAAGACAGGTTAAGAATTCCTCCAAACCCAAATACCGGGGCTAGAATTGCGATCAGCCTACGAAAAATTACGGAAAACTGGGGACTCCTGTATGGAGCGATCGCTAGAACTATACAGTGATGGTCGTCTTTACGAATTCCAAAAGGGTCAACCCTTCAAAGTCACAGAAACTCAGGGTCAAGTCGATCGGTTGATCGAGGCTTTAAGATTTAGTATCGCCACTACTTTTACCATTGCTCCTCCTGATAAAATACCGCCAGAGGTACCTGAAGCTAGAGGTTCGCGATACCTTAACTTAGCTGGGTTTAAGCTGTTAACAACCTTTGAAGGTTGCGAACTGAACGCCTATGATGATGGCGATGGAGTTTGGACGATTGGTTATGGTCATACATCTGGGGTTTACCCTGGAATGAAGATAACTCAAGCTGAAGCTGAAACGCACTTAAGAGAAGACTTAGAAAAATTTGAAACCTATGTGGAAAATGCGGTACAAGTCAGCCTAAGCGATAACCAATTTTCAGCCTTAGTCTGTTTTTGTTTTAATGTTGGCCCCGGAACAGAAGGGTTTGGGGGTTCAACGTTGTTGCGGCTGTTAAATCAAGGAAATTATCAAGATGCAGCCTATGAATTTCCCCGATGGAATAAGGTTAATGGCAAACCCTGGCTGGGATTAACGCGCAGGCGATTAGCCGAACAAGCGTTATTTTTAGGTCAACCTTGGGAACCCTTTTTAACCTACGAAGAAACGAGTATTCGAGTTTTGAAATTAACCGATCCGTTGATGCAAGGTGAAGATGTCCGTCAACTTCAAGCCGCATTAAAACGTGCTGGAATGGCAATTGAAGCCGATGGTTATTTTGGCAAAGGAACTGAGACAGCCGTTAAGCAATTTCAAGCTCAGAAAAGTTTAAATGCGGATGGAATAGTTGGGACTGAAACGCGAAAGCAATTAGGTTTGTAATCCAACTAAATTCTAAGCTTTGTACATTTTGATTTGAACTTGAAATAGAGATTTTATATTCTCTGAGTTTAAATTAAGCAACCAATTACAAGATAAAGGTAAAAGCAAATGGAAGATGAATCTTTTAGCAATTCTGAATCAACCCTTGTCTTTGAAGCCTGCTTTGAAATTAACGAGCGAGAAGCGAATTCATCCATTCGAGCCAGTTTCAATGGTTTACTGAAAGATGCACCCGGCGAGTCAACTGCGATCGCCAATGGACTTTCACAGCAACTGATCCATCAAATTAATCTAATTCTTCCCAATGCTTTAGTGAGCTGTGAAGGATTTAATGTCGATTTAGAAGATGCAGCTTTCCTTTTAGTTCAACCCCCTGCACAACAAGCCTTACACAGAGCCATTCAAGAACGAGGAAAGACCATGTTAGTCAACTCCGGCTATCGGACATTGGCTCAACAAATGCTCTTATTTAATTGGCTCAATGGCATTAGTCCTGTTGCAGAACCGGGGAAAAGCAATCATCAAAGCGGGTTAGCAATTGATATTGAAGATCCGCGCGGTTGGGAACCTTATTTAATTCGTCACGGTTGGTATCCTTTAGCGGGAGATCCGCCTCATTTTGACTTTGATGGTGGAGGAATTCAAGATATTCGCAGAACAGCTATTTTAGCCTTTCAAAAACTGTGGAATGAAAATCACCCGACGGAGAAAATCTCTGAAGATGGTGCTTACGGTCCCCAAACAGCTAAAGCATTAAATCGCGCGCCTGCAAATGGCTTTAGTAAAGCACCTTGGGATAATTCTCCGAGAGTGTTACGCCTCAGCCGACCGATGATGGAAGGAAGCGATGTGGTCAGGCTTCAAGAAAAGCTAAAAGCGACGGGTATTGCAGTCTCTACAGATGGTTTGTTTGGGGTAGGAACGGAAAAAGCGGTTAAGGAATTTCAACAAAAAAATAATCTTAAACCTGATGGAATTGTTGGAGCAACAACCCTTGAATATTTAAAGTGAAAAGTTCTGTAGGTTGAGTTAACTTCAGCGTCACCCAACTGTAAATAGAGAAGGATTAGGTTGCATCTATCAACTTTTCACTTACGCTCCCCCAATTCTCATGACTGATTCATCTAGTCCCAAGTTTTACGCGCTTTTAATTGGCATTGATTACTATTTTCCCAACCGCTTACCGGATGGCGCTTCCTATCGTCATTTGAAGGGAAGCGTGCGGGATGTGAATGCAGTTGAAGCACTTTTAAAAGAGAAGTTGAATCTACCAGAAGAGCAAATCTATAAACTCACGGCTTCTCATGGGGACGATCCTGAAAAACCCGCCGAGTTGCCTTCTCAATGGCCGACCTATGAAAATATGGTGAGTCATTGGCAAGCATTAATTGCTCAGGCACAATCCCAAGATATTGTATACGTTCAGTATTGCGGTCATGGGGGACGCGCTCAGACGATTTATCCGAGTTTGAAAGGCGGGGGGGGAATTGATGAGGCGCTGGTTCCTTTAGATATTGGCAATTCTACAAGCCGCTATTTACGAGATTTGGAGTTGGTAAAACTTGTACAAGCGTTGGTGGATAAGGGAGCGATCCTGACATTGGTGTTAGACTGCTGCCATTCGGGAGAACCGACTAGAGGCGGCGATGCTGAGGTTCGGGGTTTGCAAACGGGAAGTATTGATACCACCCAACGACCAAAACAGAGTTTAGTGGCGGATGAGTTGGAATTGATACAAACTTGGGAGGCGATCGCACCAAATAACCGACGAAAGGGAACTGCGATCGCGGGAATGCTGCCAGAAGTGAAAGACTATGTAGTATTGGCAGCTTGTCGGCCTTCGGAATATGCCTATGAATACGGATTTCACGGTAAAGAACGCCACGGCGCGCTTACCTATTGGCTGCTGGATACCCTCAAGCAACGGACGGCGCAGCTTACCTATAAGGTACTGTACGATCGCATCTATGCCAAAGTGAAAGGCCAATTTCGGATGCAAACACCGATGTTACTCGGTGAAGGCGATCGCCTTGTCTTCGGTGCTGATTTTACCCCCACTGAATACGCTGTGACGGTTCTCAAAGTAGAACTTGGGGAAGATAACCAGCCGAAACAGGTTTTACTGGATGTCGGACAAGCACAGGGTTTAGTTAAGGGTGCAGCGTTCGTTATTTATCCCTTGGACATGACTGATTTTAGCCGCACTGAACAACGATTGGCGATCGCAGAATTGACCCAACGGGGTGCAACTCAATCTTGGGCCGAAATTACCACCCTATTGCGCCACGATATCCCCATTACAGCCGGAGATCGAGCCGTTTTAACCGGGGTTCCCCTCAGTTTTGTTAAAAAAGTCCGGTGGCTAGGGGAAGAGTCCTCCGCCTTCAGCAACGCCATCTCAGGGAATGGGTGGGTGGAGGCGGTTGGCGAAGATGAGGCGGCTGACTATCAGGTTGCTAGGGTTGGGGAAGAGTATCAGATTTGCGATGATACTGGCGTTTCCTTCCCCCTCAAACCAACTTTAGCCATCGCCGATCCGCAAACCCCAACGCTTTTAGTGGAACGCTTGGTGCATCTGGCTAAATATCAAACTGTGCAAGAACTGGAAAATCACGATCCGAGTTCGCCGTTAAGAGGTCAAATCTCAGTAAAGCTTTTGGGTAAACAATTAGATTATGAACCAGGAGACTTACCCCGTCCTCAACCCTTTACCGATCCGAACCAACCGGAAGCGCAGGTTGGGGAATGCGTGTTTTTAGAAGTTCAAAATAACTATACAGAGGTTCTCAATGTTGTCGTTCTCAATTTACAGTTAGATTGGGCAATCGATCAGATCTATCCAGCCAGTGCCGGAAATCGGTTTGTCCCTATCGATCCGGGTGACAAAGAAACTATTCCTATTTACCTGAGTTTACCGCCCGGAAATCACGAAGGAACTGATATTTTTAAGGTATTCGCAACCCTCGATGCAGCTAACTTTCGTTGGCTAGAACTCCCTCCCCTCAACCAACCTATTCCCTCTCCCATCAGTCGAGGTTTTGCAGTTCCCACGAACCCTTTAGAGGAACTATTTGCCGCAGTCGCCGCCGAACAACCGCCAACCCGCAAAGGAAGTACGGTGGCTTATCCGAGTCGAGAATGGACAACCACTCAAGTTAGTATTCGGGTAAGAAATCTGCCATCCTCAACCTGATGTTTCCTAACTCACCCCACGCACAGAAGATATTCCCACCTCATTGAAGCTTCCTTGAGATAATTATGAAAACTACAATTTTGATTTTGGCCGCTAATCCGCAAGGGACTTCTGCTTTAGCTTTAATGTCAGAAATTCGTCATATTTCCGAAGGCTTGAAGCGTTCTCTTCATCGCGACTCGTTTAACTTAGAACAACGGGTTGCCGTTCGTCCGGGAGATTTGCAAATTGCCTTACGGGAAACCAAACCTAGAATTGTCCATTTTTGCGGTCACGGTACGGGAGAACAGGGATTAGTTTTAGAAAATGACGCCGGACAATCGCAGTGTGTAAGTACCGAAGCACTCGCCAGTTTATTTGGTTTAATAGGAAATTGGGTAGAGTGTGTTATCCTCAATGCCTGTTTTTCTGAGGTACAGGCTAAGGCCATTGTGGAACAGGTAAATTATGTGATTGGGATGCGCCAAGCCATTTTAGATCGAAGTGCGATCGCATTCACCACAGGATTTTATGAAGCCTTGGGTAGCGGCGACTCCATTGAACGAGCTTACCACTTTGGCTGCAACCGCATTCAATTAGAAATTCCCCATTCTCTCACCTCTCGAAAAGGGACAGTGGTGGAGGCTGGGAAGCCTGAAATTATTGACGAACATCAAATTCCTGTGTTTTTAGAAAAAGCACTCTTAACCCCTTTTCAACCTATTCTCAATTCTCATTCAATCGACCGAGAAGCTACCCCTATGCAGAACAATATAAACCTTATAGGAAGCAGCAATACAAACTTAACGGGTTCGGGAACGATTAATACTTATAGCGCACCTAATAATGTTGAGAGGAATCAAGTGATTAATAACAATAATGACTCCAGCCGGAAAATGGAAATTAATGGTAATATTGGCGGCGATTTCAATGCTAGCGGACAAGCGCTGAATTTCGGCGAGATGGAGATTAGCGGAACCGTCACAAATACCATCGAACAGCCAGAAAAAGCGGAGACACCAGAAGCGCCTCAACTCGCAGAACTCCTTAAACAACTGCAAGCAGCGATTGAAACCAATCCCGATCTCAGCGAAGAGGATAAGGAGGTAGCATTGGAACAGGTAAAAGTTCTAGCTGAAGCGGGTCAAAATCCTCAAGCGGGAGGGTTACAGAAGGCTTCAAAAACCGCGATGAAGATTATCAAAGGGACGTTGGTTGGCTTGCCGACTGCAACAAAGCTGATCGAACAGTGCAATCAACTGCTACCTGCGATCGCGGGACTACTCGGTTTAGCTTAAGGCTAAAGTTGAGATAAAAAGTTGTGTTAACCTTCATTTCTGAATTCTTGATATTTCTATACACTACCCAGCTTTTCTAAAAAACTTCTTGGCTGAAAATTAAGGTTTAATATTGAATAAAATCTTTAGTAAAATCAAATAAAATGTCAGAAAAAAGATTGGATATTCGTAGTAAAAACTTGATTTTTTGTAAATATATAAAAGCAGACTTTAAACAGACTATAACAGGTCATAAAAAAATCAAAAAATTATTAATTAGTTTAGTGACGATTACCCTAACTTGTGTGACAAGTACAGTAGCTTTTCTTGCAGGAGTATCTCAAGCACAGGTTTTATTCTACAACCATATAGACGTAGATGTGATACGACCAGTATTTAGTCTTAGTTTATATATTATGACTTTATATTTCACTGGCTTATCAACACTAATGACAACAGATTTAAATAAAAGAGCATGTTATATTTTGAT
>NZ_MJGC01000093.1 GCF_001746915.1 Desertifilum tharense IPPAS B-1220 | reverse complement strand
CTCCCAACTCCCCTCTTCCCCAACCCCCAACTCCCAACTCCCAACTCCCTTCTTCCCCCCATCCTCCTATAGGTATCGTCTGGGAAGTCAACCCCCAAAGTCCGACGGCGAGAAAGCGGCGATGCGGGTTAGAGTGGTTTGAGCGGTTGATGGATCTTCCCAATGTAACCTGGGTTAGCTTGCAAAAAGGTTCCCAGGTGGCGGAGGCGTTGGCAGGAAAAGCAATTCAAGATAGGGGTTCTCAGCTAACTGACTTTGCTCAGACTGCTGAAATTATCGCCCAATTAGATTTAATCATTACCGTTGATACGGCGGTGGCTCATTTAGCTGGGGCGATGGGGAAAGCCGTTTGGTTATTATTACCCTATAATCCTGATTGGCGTTGGATGCGGGAACGCACCGATAGTCCCTGGTATCCGACGATGCGGCTATTTCGTCAAACTCAACCGGGAAATTGGGAAACTGTATTTCAACAGGTTCGCAACTGCTTACTTACACAACTCCAGCCGTTAGGTATCGCCGAACCCCAAGCGTTAGCGGAGGTGTCGCAACAACTGGCTTTAGCCCAACAACACCATCTTTCCGGACGGCTTGAGCAAGCGATTGGCCTTTATCAACAGATTATTAGTCAACAGCCCAATTGTCCAGAGGCTTTTCACAGTTTAGGCTGTATTGCCCAACGTCAGGGAAATTTGACTCAGGCTAACGCCTACTACCAACAGGCGATCGCTCTCAAGCCAGATTATCCCGAAGCTTATAATAATCTGGGCGTCTTATTTTGGCTGCAAGGTTCGGTAGATGCCGCTTTGGTAGCCTATCGCAAGGCGGTGGAGTATCAGCCGAACTATGCTGAAGCTTACAATAATCTGGGGGTTGTTCTCTGGCGACAGGGAGAGTATGCAGAAGCTATCGCTGCTTATCGTCGGGCGATCGCGCTCAGAGCCGATTATCTAGAAGCCTATAATAACTTGGGGGCCGTTTTGCGGTCTGCGGGTCAGTTAGAGGATGCGATCGCAACCTATCGATTCGCCTTACGCATTCAACCCGATTGTGCAGAAGTTTACAACAATTTGGGGATTGCCTACAACGATCGCGGCGAGGTTGCAGAGGCGATCGCGCAGTTTCGTCATGCGATATCCTTAAAGCCAGACTATGGGGAAGCCTATCACTATTTAGGGTATTGCTTAAGCCACGATGGACAATTCGAGGCTGCAATTTTAGCGCTCCGCCAAGCGATTCGCCTGCAACCGCAGGATGTGAAGGCGTATAATCGTTTGGGTAATGTGCTGCAACAGCAGGGTCAATTAGAAGCCGCGATCGCAGTTTATCAAAAAGCGATTCAAGTTCAACCCGATTACGTTAAAGTTTATACCAATCTCGCCCATACGCTAGAGAAGGCAAATCGATTGCCAGAGGCGATATCTTATTTTAATCGGGCGTTAAGTCTAGATCCAGAGAATGCGATCGCCCACTTTGGACGGGCATTTTGTCACCTCTTGCAAGGTGATTTTACCACAGGCTTTGCCGAGTACGAGTGGCGCTGGCAAATGCCGGGAGCCGTGAAACGAGAGTTTTCAGTTCCCCAATGGGATGGTTCCTCTTTAGTCGGGAAAACGATCTTACTACACGCCGAACAGGGTTTGGGCGATGCCATTCAATTTATCCGCTACGCCCCAAGAGTCAAAGCCAAGGGCGCTCAGGTGATTGTAGAATGTCATGATTCGCTCATTCGTCTGTTTCAAACAATCCCAGACATTGATGGTTTTGTAGCAACAGGCGAAGCGTTACCCCCATTCGATGTTCATGCCCCTTTACTGAGCTTACCGCATCTGTTGGGAACGACCCTAGAAACCCTTCCAGCAGAAGTCCCTTATTTAGGAAGTGGGGAAAGTCGGGAGACTCAGACTGCTACGATCCTCAAAGTGGGAGTAGCCTGGAGAGGACAAGCGGCCTATGAGCGCGATCGCACTCGCAATCGGGCTTGTCCAGTTGAACTTATTTTATCCCTTTCTCAGCTTCCAGGCATCCAGCTTTATAGCTTGCAGAAAGAATCTTTAGCCGAGTTAGGAGTAGAAGCGGGTACAGCTATTATTGATGAGAGTTTAACCATTGCAGATTTTGCCGATACCGCTAAACGGATTGCATCTGTTGATTTAATTATTTCCATCGATACGTCTGTTGCTCACTTAGCAGGCGCAATGGCAAAACCCACTTGGGTACTCCTTCCTTATGCCCCCGACTGGCGATGGATGCGCGAGGGTAACACCTCTCCCTGGTATCCTACCATGCGCCTGTTCCGCCAAACCCAACCCGGCGATTGGCACAGCGTCTTCACCCAAGTCAGTGCTTTCTTAAGTGCTGAGTGTAAAGTGCTGAGTGCTTCTCTGAGTGCTGAGTGTAAAGTGCTGAGTGCTGAGTGGGAAGAGAGTGCTGAGTCTCAACAGGGTGTTGAGTCTGAAGTTTCCCCCCATCCCCCCATCTCCCCATCCCCCCATCCTCTTTTCCCCAACCCCCAACTCCCAACTCCCAATTCCCTTCTTCCCCAACCCCCAACTCCCAACTCCCAACTCCCTTCTTCCCCCCACCTCCTCTTAGCCGCTATTATGGAACGGTACCAAGCGGGAGAGTTAGAGGCGGCGGAAAATCTTTGCTGGCGAGGTTTACAGGAGTTTCTGTCAGCGCCAGAAATTCAGTATTGGCTAGGATTAATTTATGCGAAAACGGGACGAGTTGAGCAAGCCATTGATTGCTATCAACAGGTAATTGCAGTCTATCCCCATAGCAGCGAAGTTCATCATAACTTAGGGGTAGCCTTGCATCGCTTGGGGAAACATCAAGAGGCGATCGCAGTTTATCAAACGGCGTTGCAACTTGAACCCAATATTCCTGAAATTCATAATAGTTTAGGCGTCGCCCTCCAGGATATCGGAAAAATTCTAACCGCCAGCGAGCATTTTCAAGCCGCCTTACGCCTCAATCCTCATTATGCGGTGGCTTTGTATAACTTGGGCAATACTTTACTCGAACAACAGCAACCCCAAGCCGCCATTGCTTGTTATCAGCGCGTCATTGCCGCTATCGACTATATCCCAGCTTACTGGAATCGCGCGATCGCCTATCTGATTTCTGGCAATTTATCTCAAGGGTTTATTGAATACGAGTGGCGTTGGCGACAGCGGGGGGTAGAACCTTCTTATCCAGAGACACCGCTTTGGGATGGAACGCCGTTAAATGGCAAGACGATCTTACTCTATAGCGAACAAGGGTTTGGCGATGCCATTCAGTTTATTCGCTATGTTCCCCTGGTGGTAGCGCGGGGCGGGCGCGTTCTCGTACAATGTCCAGCAGCACTTATGCGCCTGTTTCAGACGCTTCCTGATGTTTCCGGTTGGGTGGTTTCTGGAGAAACCCCTCCGGCGGTTGACGTACAAGCGCCTTTGATGAGTCTACCCCGAATTTTGGGGACGACGCTTTCAACGATTCCGGCGAATATTCCTTATTTGCCAGCACAAGGGTTAACAACGCCACTCCCTGCAACGCCCCATGCTAAACTCCGAGTGGGGATTACCTGGCAATGCGGACAAACGGCTTTTCAAGCCCTACAATATCAGCGTTCATGCCCGCTATCGGAATTTTTCCCACTATTTGAGCTTGCCGATATCCAATTCTATAGCCTGCAACGGGATTTATCGGATTTAGACTTTTTGGCACTCCAAGATTATCCCAGGATAGTCGATCTGGGCGATCGCATCCTTGATTTTGCCGCAACGGCGGAGATCATCTCCCAACTTGATTTAATCATTACAGTCGATACTGCGATCGCTCATTTAGCCGGAGCAATGGGTAAACCCGTTTGGGTTATCTTACCTTATACTCCCGATTGGCGCTGGATGTTCGACCGCACCGATAGCCCCTGGTATCCAACGATGCACCTATTCCGCCAACCCCAACCGGGAGATTGGAAAAGCGTGCTTGTGGCTGTTAAAAATACCCTAATTGAGGAGAAGGGAATTGGGGGGAAGAAGGGAGTTGGGAATTGGGAGTTGGGGGTTGGGGAAGAAGGGGATGGGGAGAAGAAGGGAGTTGGGAATTGGGAGTTAGGGGTTAGGGAAGAAGAGGATGGGGGGATGGGGGGATGGGGGGATGGGGGGAAACTTCAGACTCAACACCCTGTTGAGACTCAACACTCTCTTCCTACTCAGCACTCAGCACTTTACACTCAGCACTTAGAGAAGCACTCAGCACTTTCCACTCAGCACTTAGAGGCGGCTAACTTTTATTGGCAGGCTTGTGAAGCGCATCAACAGGGTAGATTAACTCTTGCGATCGCATTTTATCAACAATCGATTGCCCTGAAGTCGGATGTGGCTGCGGTTCATCGCAATTTGGGGATTGCGTTTAAACAACAGGGTAAAATAGCTCTGGCGATCGCATCTTACCGCCAAGCGATCGCGACCCAAGCTGATTATGCGGAAGCTTATATTAGTTTAGGGGTAATCCTGCGCGAACAGGGTCAGCTAGAAGCTGCGAAAAATACCCTACTCGCTCTCCTCGAAATCCAGCCGAATGTCCCGGCAGCCTATAATAATCTGGGCAATCTCTATCAAGACTTGCAGCAAAGCGAGGCTGCTATCCAAGCTTACCGTCAAGCGATCGCGCTTCAACCGAATTATCCCGAAGCGCTGATGAATTTGGGAACCTGTTTGCAGGAACAAGGAAACTATGGCGATGCTGAAGCCTATTATCGTCAGGTATTGACAATTCAGCCAAAATCTGCTAGCCTGCACTGCAATTTAGGGGTGGTTCTGCATCAGCAAAAGCGTTACGCTGAAGCCATTGACCATTACCAGCAAGCGATTGAACTCAATCCTGAAGGCGCATTTATCGCTTACAATAACTTGGGTTTAGCCCTGCAAGAACAGGACAAAATTAGCGAAGCCGAAGCCTGTTACCGTCGAGCGATCGCGCTTTCGCCGAACTATCCCGATGTCCATCATAATCTAGGCGTGGTCTTAATGAAACAATGCCGCCTAGAAGAAGCGATCGCCGCCTATCAAACTGCCATCGCCCAAAAACCCGACTTTGCCGATCCGCATTTCGGACTAGCCGCCACCCAACTCTTACAAGGCAACTTCCGAGACGGCTTCGCTGAATACGAGTGGCGCTGGCACATTAAAGGCAACACCCCTCAGCAACTCGCCCAACCGCTTTGGGACGGTTCCCCTTTGGAAGGCAAAACCATTTTACTCTACTCCGAACAAGGTTTTGGCGACACCCTTCAGTTTATCCGCTACGTCTCCCTTGTCAAAGCCAAAGGGGCGCAAATCATTGTAGACTGCCATCCTCCCCTGATCCGCCTCTTATCGCAAATTCCCGAAATCGATAGCTTGGTTGTCAGAGGCGAACCCCTCCCCCCCTTCGACGTACAAGCCCCCCTCTTAAGTCTCCCCCATATCCTAGGCACCACCCTAGAAACGATTCCCCCTCCCCCCCAACTCCCCATCCCCCCAACTCCCCATCTTCCCATCCCCCCATCCCCCCACCTAAAAGTCGGTATCGTCTGGGCAGGTAGCCCCAATAACAAAAACGATCGCACTCGCTCAGTATCCTTGAGTCAATTTCAACCCTTATTTGAGATTGCGGGTACGGAATTTTACAGCCTGCAAAAAGGCGAAAATGAGTTATCGCAACACAGCCAAACCTATGGCGTGAAAGACTTAGCGCCGCAAATTACCGATTTTGCAGATACGGCAGATGCGATCGCGCAACTTGATTTAATCATTACAGTGGATACGGCTGTCGCCCACTTAGCAGGCACCCTTGGTAAACCTGTTTGGCTGCTTTTAAGCTATTCCCCCGACTGGCGATGGTTATTAGAACGAACCGATAGCCCCTGGTATCCTAGCCTCCGCTTATTCCGTCAGCCTCGCTTTGGAGACTGGGAAAGCGTCTTTCAACAGCTTCGGGCTGAGTTAGAAAACAGAGTGGTTGGGGGAGGGAGTCAAGAGTTATTAAACCGGGCGCTTTCTCATCACCAAGCCGGAGAATTGCAGCAGGCGCAGCGAATTTATCAGCAAATTCTAGCTATCGATCCGCAGTGCGTTGAGGCTATCCAGCTATTGGGTACTGTAACGCATCAGTTGGGCGATTCTCAAAGCGCGATCGCCTATTTGCGCCAAGCCTTGACAATTAACCCAAATTATGCAGAGGCGCATAATAATCTAGGGGCCGCCTTGTGGCAGTCAGAACAATCGATAAAAGCGATTGAATGTTACCAGAGCGCGATCGCCCTTAAACCCGATTACCTTGATGCGTATAATAACCTGGGGATAGCTCTCCGCCACCACCATCAACCCCAAGCCGCAATAGAAGCCTATCAAAAAGCCATCGCCCTGCAACCCAACCGAGCCGACGCTTACAATAACCTAGGGTTAGCTTATCGAGATTTAGGCGAAATTGAAAGTGCGATCGCCCAATATCAACGCGCCATTCAACTCAACCCCAACTACGCCGACGCCCATCTAAACTTAGCCTTCGCTTATCTTCTGTTGGGGAACTTTCAACAAGGTTTCGCCGAATACGAATGGCGCTGGCGACACCCCAACTTCAACCCCAATCACAGCATCCCCCAATTTTGGGACGGAACCCCTCTCAACGGGCGAACCATTCTCCTATTTGCCGAACAAGGATTGGGCGATACCTTACAATTTATCCGCTACGCCCCAAGAGTCAAAGCCCAAGGCGGGCAAGTCATCCTAGAATGTCAGCCCCCCCTAGTTCGCCTGCTGCAAAATGCCCCAGGCATCGACCAAATTATCAGCCGAGGCGAACAACCCCTTCCCCCCGTCGATATCAAAGCCCCCCTCCTCAGCCTCCCCCATATCCTAGGGACAACCCCAGAAACCATCCCCCCACCGCCCCATCTCCCCATCCCCCCATCCGCCCATCCCATCTCCCCCTCTTCCCACCTGAAAGTTGGCATCGTCTGGGCAGGAAGTCCCCATCATAAAAATAATGCAACCCGTTCAATCCCGTTTCAGCAGTTTAAGGCACTCTTAGAAATTCCCAATATCACCTTCTACAGCTTGCAAAAAGGACCGCGAGTTGCAGACATTGATAGGGAATACCCCAATTTAATTTCCCTAGACGACCAACTTAACGATTTTGCAGATACCGCCGCCGCTATCGCCCAACTTGATTTAATCATTACTGTAGACACTGCCGTCGCCCATCTCGCAGGCACATTAGGCAAACCCGTCTGGCTGCTATTGTGCTTCTCCCCCGACTGGCGATGGATGATGCAAGGGGAAAGTACCCCCTGGTACCCCACAATACGCCTATTTCGCCAACCCCAACCCGGAGATTGGCACAGCGTCTTCACCCAAGTCAGTGCCTTCTTAAGTGCTGAGTGTAAAGTGCTGAGTGCTTCTCTGAGTGCTGAGTGTAAAGTGCTGAGTGCTGAGTGGGAAGAGAGTGCTGAGTGTAAAGTGCTGAGTGCTGAGTGGGAAGAGAGTGTTGAGGGCAAAGTGCTAAGTTCTGAGTGGGAAGAGAGTGCTGAGTCTCAACAGAGTGTTGAGTCTGAAGTTTCTCCCCATCCTCTTACCCCCAACTCCCAACTCCTAACTCCCAATTCCCTTCTTCCCCCCCATCTCCCCATCTCCCCATCCCCCCACCCTCTTACCCCCAACTCCCAACTCCCAACTCCCAATTCCCTTCTTCCCCAACCCCCAACTCCCAATTCCCAACTCCCTTCTTCCCCCCATCCTCTTCCCATCCCCCAAATTCCTGCAAAAATCGGCATCGGTTGGCCAATTGGTTTAGCGACGGGTTGGGGCGTTTATGGGATGAACTTGGCGCTGCAATTGGTTAAACGGGGAACGACGCAGCCGGTTTTACTCTTAGCGCCTTCGGTGACAGCCCAGGCGATGAACCCTTTGCAGCAAGTGCTGTTGCAACCTGCCTTGCAAGCGCATCAAGTTCTCCAAGCGCTATTTCAACAGTATTCTAACCAGCAGGCTAACTTTGAGTTTCCGGTATTGCACGCCTTGGGAAATCAATGTTCGACTTCGGGTGAGGTGTTGCGCTTTCGGGGTTCGCAAACATTGGGGGCCATCTTTTTTGAGGATACCTGTTGGAGTGCTGAAGCGATCGCCAAAGCCAAAGCCTACGATCGCATTATTGCAGGCTCGACTTGGAATGCCCAGGTTTTGAGAGGCTATGGCTTAACGAATGTTTGCACGGCATTACAGGGAATTGACCCCACCATCTTCCATCCTGCCCCCAAAGCGAACTGGTTTAAAGACCGCTTTGTCATCTTTTCGGGCGGTAAACTGGAATATCGCAAAGGTCAAGATATTGTAATTGCTGCCTTTAAGCGCTTTCAACAGCGCCACCCCGAAGCGTTGCTAATGACGGCTTGGCATAACTTTTGGCCGCAATTTATGGCGGGTTTAGAAAACACAGGCCATGTTGTCGGTTTACCGCGCGTCAGTGCAGAGAAGCGCTTGGAAATTATCCCGTGGTTGGTGAAGAATGGGATTCCCCCAGAAGCGATTATTGATGTTGGGATTGTTCCCAATGCTTTAGTGGGCCAAATTCTCCGAGAAGCCGATGTCGCCGTTTTCCCCAACCGTGCAGAAGGGGGAACGAACCTAGCGGCGATGGAAAGTCTCGCTTGCGGTGTTCCTACGATTCTCTCAGCGAATACGGGTCATTTGGATTTAATCGATGAGGCGCATTGTTATTCTTTAAAAACCCAAAACCCAGTCCAACCCACCGCCCAATTCCCAGGAACTGAGGGTTGGGGAGAGTCCCAAGTGGATGAGGTGGTCGAAATGCTAGAACAAGTTTACCAAAATCGCGCTTGTGCCTGCCAAAAAGGACTCGCCGCCGCCCAGTTTATGCAGCGCCTGAGTTGGGAAAATCAGGTTAACCACCTTCTCCAAGTCGCCTTTAGCTAACCCACAGTTTCTCGGCTGAAGAGAACTGTTTCTGCTGGAGTTTGTTCAAACTGTTCTGGCGCAATGGGGGTAAACCGGGGCAATTGGGCATTGATAGTATAAACCTGGTAACCCAATGCCTGCATCCAGGCGAAAAGCTGGGGCGCTGTTCCTCCCATCTGCTGCAAGCCAAAGGGATGGATATCGCAGAGGAGATAGGGAATTTGCAGAGTTTTTAAGGTTTGCTGGCTGCCTTGAAGAATATTGTATTCTGCGCCTTGGGCATCGAGTTTGATCAGTTTAATCGGGGGGAGATCGCGATCGCTTAAAATATCATCTAGGGTGGCTGTCTTGATTTTCCGTACCAGCTTGTTATGGCGGGTTTTGGAATTGGCAGCCTCTAAACTCACATCCCATAAGGCATGACCCCCATCATTATCCACGTTAACGAAGAATGAGCTGTCGCGGGCCTGGACATCCAAAGCCAGTTGAAACAGCTTCACCTGCTGAAAGTCGTTGAGTTCTATATTGTGCGCGATCGCCTCGCAGTTGGCAATATCCGGTTCAAAGGCGAATACCTTCCCCGTTTTCCCCACCAAAGCAGCACTGAGCAACGTATAGTAACCAACATGCGCGCCAATATCAATGACGCAATCTCCCCCTTTGACAAACTGCGCCAAAGCCTTTGTTACGGAGGGTTCGTAGAGTTTTCCCGCATCTAAGCGCGACCAAATTTGTTTTTGGCACGCCTTTTTAGTCTCTAGAAGAATTTTAAATTCTCGGTTATCAAAGCTTGCCCCCAAACACACATTCAGTTGATACTGACTCGGCTGCTTTCGGCTGGGATAAAAGTTGGGTAAATCAAAAATACTCGACACTCCCCCCCATTGCACCCCCGGCTTCAAAGTGACAGGTTCTGACATCACCGCCGCAATTTTTCTAGCATCGGCTTGGCGATAATGACTGGTGCGAATAAATAGGGCTTTGTCTCGTTCAATGGATGGCTTAAACTGACCTTGCGTATCCACCTGGCGGCGTTCGTAAGTGGCGTCAATTTCTGCTTTACCATACCGCCAATTCAAGTGTTCGGTTAAAACATCCGGGATATAATGCAAGCGTTCTACGCGCTTGGCAATATCCATAATCCAAACATCATCGCAAAAGCATTCAAAAAATCCGGTCACAAAGTACCCTAATGTGGTACACCACTTGCGGCTAACGATGGGGAAGGTACAGAGTTTTTCACCTAAATGACCGTCATTAAACCACATGCAAAATATTTCATCGGGATACTTTGCCACCTCTTCATCTAGTCGCTTATCCCATCCCTCATCATTATAGGTTTGGTCATCAGCCGCCATAATTAGTAAGTCACCTTTCGATAATCGCGCCAGTTCGTTCCAAGCGCGAGAAATTCCAATCGGTTGACCAATTACTAAAGCATATCGCCCCAGTTGGCTGAGTTGAGCATAGTGGTTTGAAAAGGTTTTTTTGTAATCCTCTTGCGTTGTATCGTCGTCATCGATATAAAATAAGATTTCGACCCGTTTGGGTTGGCTGGCTGTTTTGAGAACGCTTAAAGCCAAACGTAAAGCTTGTTGGGGTCTACCGCGAGTTGGAGATAGTAGGGAAATAGTTTTTGGAGAAATCGGTTGAGGAACGTCTAAATCTGTTTCTAGAAGATTTTCCTCTTCCGGAACCTGAATGCTATCGTTACTTGATAGATAAATTAGGGTGGGTTCGTTACTAATTTTTTCGCTATTCTCTTGAAGGGTTTGAATCAGACTTTGGCTTAAGCCAATTAGTTCGCGGCGTAATTGTTGGGGATTTTCTTGTTTTAACGCTTGTAATTTCGGAACGGAAGCGGGTTCAAAGGTTTCAGCAAATTTCAATCCTAAATTTTGCCAAGCTTCCGGGGCATATTGGGTTTGATGTTTAATGTGGTAGGCGAGGGGAGAAGTTACAATTTTTAGAGGAATTCCCTGCTGATACGCCATCCAAGGAAGCCAGTAATCCCACCAAGGCATTCCCAAACAATAGGGAGAGGTGGGTAATGCATTCAATAGCCTTTTATCGAATAGGAAAAAGTCAAACCCCATTGGATAAGCATTACCCCAATCTTGCTCGATGCTATCGACTTCAATCCGAGAACCAAAAACTAGGGAATTGCGCGCCTGTTCGCAAATTGTCTGAATAAATTCGGGGCTGGTTTTGAGATGAATATCTGCATTAATAATACCCGACACAGAAGAAGGGCGATCGCGCAAATTTTCTAACAAGTCATCCAGATAAATCAAAGGTTTGCCAAATGCTTGTCTCGCATCTCGTTTAACGGGAATAAAATTAATATTACTATCTTTTTCTAGTTGCTCAATCTCCGCTGAAGAATTTAAAGACATGACAGAAAATCCATATTTTTGCCAGCTAGAAATTGCCTTTTTTTGATTTTCAAGACCCGTAGGCGCTACACTGGTTGCTAATTGTAGGGTATCAGCTTTAGGTTTAGTTGCCTCTACATTCAAACTCAGGGGCTGTCCGTAGAATTTATAGGTTGAATAATCTTGATAATCAGGGGGATGAGTTGCCTCTGCATCATAACGTCGAATTTCGATAAATCCGGCTTCCAATAATTTCTGAGAAAGCGAGGAAAAATCCCAAGAAAAATAATGAGTATTCTCTGGATAATCCTGTCCTCCGTGAATAATATAAGCAATATTTTTAAGAGGAACTTGATTGAGAACGTAAAGACGCGCCAAAACCTCAAAATCGGGCATGGATAGACGCAAGACGCCCCCCGGCTTGAGGACGCGCTTCCATTCTGCTAGAGTAGAATCAACTTGATGGGGTCGAACATGTTCAAATCCATGACAAAAATAGATCAGATCTGCTGAATTATCAGTAAAATCGGTTAGGTTTGTAATATCAGCAACAACATCAGGCTTTACATCTGGGCGGACATCAACATGAACAAAACCGGGCAAGCGTTTTGTCCCGCAACCTAAGTGCAACTTGACATCAGTTCGAGGCTCAGAAACAGTCCTTAAAAGCTGTCGATTAAGATGATTTTTAGTCTCCTCAAGACTAATATTTTTTTCAGTATTCCTTAAAACAAAAATAGGTTGATATTTAGCTTGCTTTCCCGTATCTTCTTGATAGATATCCAAGCTCAACCCAAAAATATCTAAAATCTCCCACCCTTGTAAAAAATAGGGGAGACGATTTTGACCGTAAATTCGATGAGCATTCCACACCAGTTTATCTTGCCCAACTGGAACCGAGCAAAACAAGAGTCCCTGATGTTTAAGAATCCGCTTCATCTTTTGCATAGCTTGTAAATCGGCATTAGGGTTAAGCGGATCGCCATATCTGCCTAAACCATCATGCTCAAAAGAAGAAATAGAAAAAGCCGCATCAAACTGAAGAGGATGGCGGTCATATTCTTCAATCGTTAGAGTTTGAATACCGGGATGCTGCGACTGAATTTTATGATAATCAATCACAGTGGGTTGACCCCCATAGTGCAAGCAGATGCTCTCATACCAAGGATACTGGGAACCCATAATCGCAATAGTGCGATCGCGAATGGGATATTTCTCCAAAGCCTCATACAAATGCAAATCCATTTTGCCGTAATACTTGCTCTGGCGCTGGGCAACCGCTTGAATAAGAGATTCAATTTGCGCTAGCGTATAGACCTTGGGCGTCGTTTGCTTGTAGTCATCATTAAAGTACCAAAACTCTTGACGAATTTGACCATTCATGGTGTATTCATCAGCAAGCGATGGAGGAATTTGGCGAGGAGCAACCATAAAACTTAAAGCCTGAATAAAGTCAATCGAGGCAACCCGTCACCTGAGTTCAGACCCCAGAAAACAAACTCCCGCTAGTTTAGCTCTACTCAAGCCCAAATCGACACTGGGGATTTGCCCAAAAAAATTTACATATTCCACCGCTGGCCATTGTCGTTGATAATCAACACAATCAACAACAATAGAGAGACCTGACCTTGTTTGAACGCATTGTTCTGCCGAATGGCACCCTACCTCCCTTAGCCCCCTTCCCCCATGCTATTCGCGCGGGCGATTTTTTGTTTGTCACCGGACAACTTGCAGAAGACCCCAACACAGGAGAAGTCATCGTCGGCCCCATTGACGAACAAGTACGGCGAGTGATGGATAACCTGCAATTAGTCCTTAACCATGCTGGCGCAAGTCTAGAAAAAGCCGTGATGGCGCGAATCTTTATTACCGATTTTCGTTACTACCAAACCGTTAACGAAATCTACGCTTCCTACTTTACCGACGGCAAGCTTCCCTGTCGAACCACCATTGGCGTTGTTGGTTTAGCCGGGTTTGGCGATGTAGAAATCGACTTAATCGTTTACTGTGGCGAGTGAAGACACCGGAGAGGCATTTAAAAAAATGCCTAAGCAAGAAACACAAAAGACACCCATGCGTATCCTCGTCATCAATCCCAACACCACCCCTTCCATGACGGCAAAGATTGGCTTATCCGCGCAAGCTGTTGCCTCTGACACCACCGAAATAACCACCCTTAGCCCGGATAAAGGGCCTGCTAGTATCGAAGGGTTTTATGACGAAGCCTATTGCGTTCCGGGCGTACTCGAAATCATCCGCAAGGGCGAAATCATGGGTTATGACGGCTATGTGATTGCGTGCTTTGACGATCCAGGCGTAGATGCAGCGCGAGAAATTGCGACCAAACCCGCGATCGGCATCTGTCAAGCAGCCATGTATGCCGCCTCAATGGTGAGTACCAGTTTCTCAGTTGTCACCACCTTACCCCGCTCCATTCCCATTATCGAACGCCTCGCCCAACACTATGGGATGACCCATTTTTGTCGTCGCGTCCGCGCTGCCGCCCTGCCTGTCTTATCCCTAGAAGACCCGCACAGCAATGCCATTGAGCAAATTAAAGCAGAAATTTATCAAGCCCTAGAGCAAGACCGAGCCGAAAGTATTATCCTCGGCTGTGCGGGGATGAGCGATTTAGCGCAATGGCTCAGTTGCGAAACTGGCGTACCTGTTATCGATGGGGTGGGGGCGGCTGTCAAAATGGTAGAAGCCCTGATTGGACTGGGCCTAAAAACCAGTAAAGTAGGTGCTTACGGGTTCCCGCTTCCCAAGCCTTATCAAGGTGACTTTGCACCGAACCAATGGGAAAGTTGAGGAGCAGCACAATCAGCGGAGAAACGCATCTATGGTGAATACACCGTTAGCCAATCGACCCATTCTTCTACGCGGAGACGGAATTAACTACCTGGATCTGCGCGAACCTGTACGGTTACTGCAAGATTTACTCAAGCGGGCCGGAGCGCTCCCGGCAAGCGAACTGTCGGATGGGCGTTTTGGACCCGCTACGGAGGCAGCGGTCAAACGGTTTCAAAGTCAAAATGGTTTAATTGCTGATGGTGTCGTGGGGCGGGATACTTGGACGGTTCTCGAACGGGTAAATCCCAATCAACCGCCGCGCCGACAGGCGGTACTGCGCTTGCTGGATGGGATTAGTTATCCCGATTTGCAAAGCCAAGTTAAAACCCTGCAAGACCTGTTGAAACAAGCAGGAGTGCTGGCAGCCAGCGAACTTTCCGATGGCAAATTTGGTCTAATTACAGAAGCCGCCGTGCGCCGCTTTCAAGCCAGTAAGGGTTTGATTGTGGATGGCATTGTCGGTCAGCAAACTTGGTCTCTGCTATGGAATGGCCCGGTAGAAGCCTATTTTCCGTACAGCACCTTAATTAACCAGTTCAATCTCGACCGAATTGTGGCGTCGATTCCCTATCCCGATATGCATCCGTTTGCCAGACAAGCGATTCCCCTGATTTTACGGGAATGCGATGCCGGACGGGTGACAGATCGCGGTCAAATTGCCTATATTTTTGCAACCGCCGAACATGAATCTCGTCTAGGTCAATGGATGGAGGAGTTTGCGAGCGGTTGGGATTACGAAGGAAGACGCGATTTAGGCAATACTCAGGCCGGAGATGGGCCGCGCTATAAAGGACGCGGTTACGTGCAAATTACCGGACGCCTGAATTATACGGATTGGTCGCGTCGCTTGGGAATCGATCTTGTAGGGAGTCCTCAACGCGCTGCTGAACCGCCCATTGCGGCCCGGATTTTGGTGGTGGGGATGCGCGACGGTACCTTTACCGGATACAAGTTGAGCGACTACATCAGCGGCACGCGGCGCAATTTTCCCAGCGCGCGGCGCATTGTTAACGGTTTAGACCGGGCCAGTCTCATCGCTGCGATCGCAGAAGAATACTATAGAGTCCTACAAACACCCTAGTTGAGGTGAATTATGTTTAAATCTATCGCTTTGCTCCATCTCGTTCTGCTCAGTACCGTGATTCTGAGTGCTTGCAATCTCACAGGCAACTCTTCTGTATCGAGCGTTTCTCCCTCTCCAGGAGTGAGTATCGATACTTCACGACCTGTGAATCCGAAACCGCCCGCGTCGGGAGATACGATTGCTCAAGCACCGCCCTCCAACGCTTCTGGAGACCGAGTGGCTCAAGTTCCGCCCGCTCAAACGCAACCCACGCGACCGGAGAAAGCCAATCCCATCTTTTCTGAGGTCTTACCGGAGTTAGCCGACGAAACACAAGTGCCCGTCGTGCTTCCTACCTACGTTCCCAGCGATGGCAGCAATCGGGTCTATGCGGTATTAGAAACAGCAGACGCCTCCCAATATCAAATCATTTTGGGATACACGGAAGACTGCCAAGGGGGGACAGCTTGTCGGTTGGGAACCGTGAGCGCTCAAGCTGCTACCTCAACGCCGCTTGCGGGAGAACCCGTCGCGTTAGCCAACGGCATTACCGGATACTTTACCGATGCGGTTTGCGGGGCCAACTGTTCGGATTCAACCCTGTCTTGGGAACAAAATGGCAATCGCTACACGGTCGGGATTAAGGCCGGTCAGCAAGATACGCTGATTAAGATGGCAAACTCGGCAATTGAGCAATAGGCAAAGACATCAAAAGCGCAGACTCCTAGGAGTTTGCGCTTTTAAAGGGTTGAATTTAGCAAGCGTTAGATGTGAATACCGCACTCAGTTTTGCCGCTTCCCCGCCAACGTCCAGCGCGTTCGTCTTCACCGTCTTGGACTTTGGTGGTAATCGGTTCGTCGCCGATGCTGGGATAGCCTTGGTCGTGCAGGGGGTTGTAAATGACATCATGCTCGAAGGCATAGGCCCAGGATTCCTTGCGCGTCCAATTGGCTAAAGGATTGACTTTTAAGCGTCCTTTGGCATCGCGTTCGACAATGGGCATGGTGGCGCGGGTGGGCGCTTGGTCGCGGCGGCGGCCGGTAATCCAGGCAACGGTATTGAGTTCGTCTAATCCCCGTTGCAAGGGTTCAATTTTAGTGATGTGATGGAACTTTTCAATGTCTGTGTCCCATAGCGCCTCGCCAAATTTTTGAGCAAAAGCTTCGCGAGTGTCCACTTCAGGTACTTTGTAAACCCGCAAATCCAGATTGTAGACGGCTTTAGCCTGGTCAACTAAATTTAGCGTTTCCGGGAAATGATACAGGGTGTCCAGAAAAATCACTGGAACTGGGGTAGTGGATTTGAGATCGCGGTAAAGAATATCGGTGATTACCATATCATCGATATTGAAGGCGCTTGTTTGGACGAAACCTGTGGGAATGTTTTGCAAGCACCAAGCTAAAACTTCTCTAGGATGAGAGTGTTCCAGTCTCTGGTTGATTTTATCCAGGTTAAAGTTAGTCTGATCTTGGACTGTGGAGGTCGTGGAATCGCTCATAGAGGCATTGCAAAAACTGAGTTCTGTTCAATTTTATCGTTTATGGGTCATTGGGTAGCGCGAATCATGACTAAACCCGTTTTAATTCTCTATAGCAAACCCGGTTGTCATCTGTGCGAAGGATTGCAGGAAAAGCTGGCTCAGATTCAGGGGATCGACTTTGAATTGGAACTGCGCGATATTACTCAGCGCGAGGATTGGTTTCAAGCCTATCAGTACGAAATTCCGGTGCTGATGCTTCGCGGGGAAACGGGAGAAAAACCGATTCCCCGTCCTTCCCCACGAGCTAGCGTTGCCCAATTGACGCAATTGTTACAGAAATATTGGGTTCTCGATCCGTCACACTAACCTAAAGTCAAGATTCAATGACGAAGTGGATATTTAAAACTTGTCATGAGGAGTTGCAGCCATGAAGTTAAAAGCGTTGTTAGCGAAGATTCCGGGTTTAAGCGTTCCCGACCATCCGGCTTTGGAAATGGAAGTTAAAGGCTTGACCACCAATTCTCACGCTTGTCAAGCTGGGGATGTGTTTTTAGGGATGCCGGGGACTCGCGTGGATGGGGGCGATTTTTGGGAAAGCGCGATCGCCTCTGGTGCGATCGCCGCCTTAGTTTCCCCTCAAGCAGCGGCGAAAACCCCGACGGGCGAAGCCTGCGTGATTCCAGTCGCCAATATGCAGCAAGCCTGCGCCCAGGTTGCGACCGCTTTTTATGGCGATCCGGCTGCCCAGTTAAAACTCGCTGGCGTCACCGGAACCAATGGCAAAACCACCACCACTCACTTAATTGAATTCTTCCTTAGCCAAGCCCCCATCCCTACCGCCCTGTTGGGAACCCTCTACGCCCGCTGGCCTGGCTTTCAACAAACCGCCATTCACACCACGCCCTTTGCCCTAGAGTTGCAGGAACAACTCGCCCAAGCCGTTAGCGCAGGTTGTGAAGCTGCCGTCATGGAAGTCAGTTCCCACGCGCTGGCCCAAGGGCGAGTTACTGGTTGTCTGTTCGAGGTAGCTGTGTTCACGAACTTGACACAAGACCATCTAGACTACCACAAAGACATGGAGGATTACTTTAACGCCAAAGCCCTCCTATTTAGCCCGGACTACCTCAAAGGCAGGGCAATTGTCAATTTAGACGATCCCTATGGTCGGCGCTTAATCGAACGCTTGCAACCCGAACAAGTCTGGACGTACAGCACCCAGGAAAGTAGCGCCGACTTGTGGACGAGCGATATTGTTTACGAACCCGCAGGTGTTAAAGGTCGCTTGCATACCCCCCAAGGGGAAATTGAATTCTCCTCTCCCTTAGTCGGTCAATTTAATTTAGCGAACCTGTTAGCAGCCGTGGGTGCGGCGTTGCATCTGGGGGTAGAACTGCGCGTCATCGTCGAAAAACTCCCGCAATTTGTAGGCGTTCCAGGACGGATGGAACGGGTACAAGTCTCTCCCCAGCAAGAAATGACCGTGATTGTAGACTACGCCCACACGCCCGATAGCTTGGAAAACTTGCTGAAAGCCGCGCGACCGTTTATTCCGGGGCGGATGATTTGCGTATTTGGCTGCGGAGGCGATCGCGATCGCACCAAACGCCCGATCATGGGTAAAATTGCCGCTCAACTGGCTGACGTGGCTGTTGTCACCTCCGATAACCCCCGCACCGAAGATCCAGAGCGAATTTTACAGGATATTTTAGCGGGAATTCCCGATACCGTAGAACCGATGGTGATTGGCGATCGCGCCGAAGCCATCCGCCGTGCCATTCACCTAGCCCAACCGGGAGACGGGGTTTTAATTGCCGGAAAAGGTCACGAAGACTATCAAATCCTGGGAACCGAAAAAATCCACTTTGACGACCGCGAACAGGCCCGCGCGGCGTTAGAATCGCTCTTCGTCAGCTAGCCTTGAGCAAATGGGACAAAACTAGAGAAGATGGAGACAAGGCAGTTTCAACTCAGCCGTTTAATTCAGCACGCCAACCGCAGCAAGCGGAGTGGGGAGACTTTTCCCCAGCGAATCTTCCGTAACGCCGGCCGAACAAGTGCTGTAGGGCTGCCCTCGCCGAGTCCCACAGATCGGCGCGCTGTTGTCTCCATTGCTTCGTCCTCCAGCAAGATGTTGCGATCGGGGTCTAGTGCCAAAGTTGCCTGCGTTTGAGTCCCAGTTTCTCTAACGGTATCATGACCGACTCTTTATACAACTTGGTTCTAAATTGCCAAGGCAAGCGTGCAGAACCCTTGCAAGTCAGTCTCTCTACCCTCAGATCGACAATGGGGGCGATGATTGACTTGCTCATTGAGCGGCAGATTTCTGCCCAGCTTTGGGTAAAGTTACCCCAACATGCAGAATGGTTCTCTGAGTTGCACTGCTACAGCGAGCAAGTTGAAACGGCGATCGTTTATTGGACGGGGAATGAAAATGGCATCCCGATCGATCCCTCGCAGAAGTGGCAGCGCCTTGCTGTATCGGCCGAGAGTGCCATGCAGCGAGAATTTTGGTTGGCGATCGCCTCGGAGTCCTTAAACGCCATTCTGGTGGCCCATCAGCCTCCTTTAAAGGTTGCGGGGGAAGACCTCAATCCTCCGTTACTGGCTCTCCTCAGCTTTGAAACGGCCACCCTTGAGAAAGCCATTCGCCATCTGGGGAAGGCGGATGTGGGGATGCTGAAAAGCGATCCTGAACGGGCCCTACCTGTATTGCACAGTCTCATTCCCCAGTTAATTCAACGCCTCCAAGCTGTTGCTCAACCGATAACGATCGCGCCGGAACTCTCTAGCAGCACGGAAGCTGAGGTCTTGCTTGAGGAGTTGCGCTCGAAGGATCGATTTTTGAATAATGTGGTTCAGGAGTTGCGAATGCCCCTGACGAATATGATTGCAGCCTTGACGCTCTTGAATTCGCCGAAGCTTAGGCCCGATCAACGCCAGCGCTATTTTAATCTGCTGAATAATGAGTGCAACCGCCAGCGATCGCTCATCGATAGCCTGCTCGATCTGCTCGAACTCGAACGCACCCAAGAACAAGTCCAGTTGCGCCGCGTGTTGCTCTCGGAGGTGATACCGGGGGTTGTGAGTACCTATCAGCCGATCGCCCGCGAAAAAGGGATTACCCTCGGCTATACCATTTCGAGTAACTTACCCCCCGTCTCCTGTTTAGACCACTGGTTGCGGCAAATTACCGTGAAGTTATTGCATAATGCGATTAAATTTACCCCACCTGGGGGACAAGTCCAAGCGATCGCCAAACAGCACGGCGACTTTGTGGAAATTGAATTTCAAGATACCGGGATCGGCATTCCCCGCCACGAACTCCCCCATATTTTCGATCGCTTTTACCGGGTGCGTTCTTCGGCGAGCGAGTCGGGAGAAGATTTGTCTCCAGAACTGTCAACAGGAACGGGTTTAGGTTTAGCCATTGTGCGCCAGCTTTTACTGTGTTGCGGCGGTTCAATTACCGTCAATAGCCAAGTGGGGAAGGGATCGGTGTTTAAGGTTCTGCTCCCCATTTATCGTTAAGGCGGTCAGGGAATCGCGTATAATCTTAACCTGCTAAGGTAAAGTGCTTTAAGAGAACTCAATGACTGAATCCACCCAAATTCCCTACTTACTACGGGCGACTCGTGGGGAAACTCTCTCGCGTCCTCCGGTGTGGATGATGCGGCAAGCGGGACGCTATATGCAAGTCTACCGAGACTTGAGTGAAAAGTATCCCTCTTTCCGCGAACGCTCCGAAACGCCTGAATTGGCAATTGAAATTTCTCTCCAACCCTATCGCGCCTTTCAACCGGATGGGGTAATTATGTTTTCCGATATTCTCACCCCTCTACCGGGCGTGGGGATTCCCTTTGATATTGTGGAGAGCAAAGGGCCAATCATCGATCCGCCGATCCGCAGCCTGGAACAAATTCAGCAGTTGCGCCCCCTGGAGCCGGAAGCCTCCTTGCCATTTATTAAAACAATTTTACAAACCTTGCGGCAAGAAGTGGGCAATAATGCCGCCGTGTTGGGCTTTGTGGGCGCGCCTTGGACATTAGCCGCCTACGCGATTGAAGGGCGGACTTCCAAAAGCTATAGCAATATTAAGCGGATGGCGTTTACCGAGCCTGCGATGTTGCATCAGTTGTTGAGTCACTTAGCTTCGGCGATCGCCACCTACGTCTGCTACCAGATTGACTGCGGGGCGCAAGTCGTGCAAATGTTTGATTCTTGGGCCGGTCAACTGAGTCCCCAAGATTATGCCGCCTTTGCTCTACCATATCAACAGCAAGTTGTCAAGCAAGTGAAGGCGACCCACCCAGATACGCCCTTAATCCTCTACATTAGTGGTAGTGCTGGCGTGTTCGATCTGATGGCGCAATCCGGTGTTGATATGATCAGCGTAGACTGGACCGTCGATATGGCGGATGCTCGCAACCGACTCGACAGTCACATTGGCGTTCAAGGAAATGTCGATCCGGGTGTCTTATTTGGCTCCAAAGAAACCATTCGCGCCCGCATTTTAGATACCATTCGTAAAGCGGGTAACAAGCGGCATATTCTCAACCTCGGACATGGGATTTTACCCGGAACCCCCGAAGAAAGCGCCGCCTGCTTCTTTGAAACCGCCAAACAAGCCGACCAACTGCTCGCCGGTTGTCCCTAGTTGTTAAGATTTGAGTTATGAGCGATCGCCAAAACTCATAACTCACCCCCTCCTATTCTTACCCCTCGTCACCTCAAAGCTCATGCCCAATAAACGGATTTTCTTGACTGGTGCAAGTGGCTGTATAGGTCACTATATTGCAGATGCCCTGATTCAAGAAACAGGGCACGATCTTTATCTGCTAGTCAGAGATCCCAAAAAGCTTCAGTTTGACTACGAATCCCGACCCGGCGTCACCATTATCAAAGGCGACTTGCGGGAAATCAAGCACTTCGCCGACTTATTAGCCACCATTGATGTCGCCATCCTCGCCGCCACCTCCTGGGGCGGACAGCAAGAATCATTTGATATTAATGTTGTTAAAACCACACAACTCGTTAAACTTTTAGATCCCGCAGTTTGCCAGCAGGTTATTTACTTCTCAACCGCCAGCATTCTAGATAATAATAACCAACTCTTGCGCCAAGCCGGACATTTTGGAACCGATTATATTCGCTCTAAATACGATTGCTATCGCCAATTAGAAAAACTCACTACCGCACCCCCCATCACCGCCGTTTATCCGACCCTAGTATTTGGGGGAGATGACAACAAACCCTACTCCCACATCTCGGCAGGTTTACCCGATGTTCTCAAATGGATCGATCTGGTACGCTTTTTTAAAGCCGATGGTAGCTTTCACTTCATCCACGGTCGCGATATTGCCACCGTTATTCGCTACTTAGTCGATAACCCGCCACCATTACCCGAAAGAAGAAGAAGTGGTATTACCAACCAATGGGTATTAGGCAATCAACGAATCACCGCTAATCAAGCCGTTGAAGAAATTTGCGATTATTTAGGCAAAAAGATTCACTTTCGCATCCCCCTCTCCCTCGGTTTAGCCGAAGTCATCATCAACATTCTGCGAACCTTTGGCGTCAAAATCGAAATCTCGGCTTGGGATTGGTTTTGTATGCGCTATCGCCATTTTACCTATCAAGACGCCGTTAACCCTTCTACCTTTGGACTTTCTACCTATTGTCCAACCCTAAGAGATTTACTCAAACTGCGAGGAATTCCCCAAGGTACGCCCGCAACCGGGGTGAAATCGACGCAACGTGCAAGACTGGTAGATGATGAACCGTTAGTGATTCCCCCAGAAAATCAACTTCCCGCAGACACGCAAGCATCGGGTATTCGCAATTTTTCAACCCTGTTAGACGAACCCGCACCCCTAACACCGGATAGCGAACCCCCTAGCGTTTCAGCAGAAACCCTACCAAGTTCCGAAATGCAAGCGTTTCCAGAGTTTCTTAGAAAACCCGATAATTACATACCGGATAGCGAACCCCCTGGCGTTTCAGCAGAAACCCTACCAAGTTCCGAAACGCAAGCGTTTCCAGAGTCTCTTAGAAAACCCGATGATTCTATTGCAGCTAGTGAAACTCCTCCCTCCGCGAATGAGTTGGCTCATCCTGGAGAAGAAGTTTCAACCCTTTCAGTAGATAGCGAAGTTTCTACAACCCCTGGGGAAGCCGGGGACATTTCTGAATCCTTAGAACAACCTGCACCCCCCCTTACTTCTGAGGAAACCTTAGAAGCCTCAACCCACGCTGTAGAATCGGCTGAACTCAGTTCGTTAACTCCTCCTGTAGAGGAAACCTTAACGCTTCCAGTGACTGAAGAAACAGAAAGGGTTAGCCATGAGGGAGAAACCGCTAGCGAGAGTTTGCCAGACAGCGTTGCATCCACCATTGCCATAGAACCCGCTGAAGTCAGTCCATTTCCCCAACCTTTAATCGAAGTCTCAACGCTTCCGGCGGCTACTGGGAAAACAGAGACTCAGACAAATATTGAAGAAGAAAAGGCAATTCCCATAGAAGAGGAATCTTCTGAGACATCCTTAGAAACAAACTCAGCCGATATCCCCATTGAGGATAAGCAGGGGGAGTGATTGAGGCGGTTGGGAAGGTATCATTAAGAAGTTCGAGAAGGGATTCCCAGATAGCAACGCTAATTAAGTATAGAGGGATGCTAAGGCAGTCGATAACCTGCTGAATTTCTTTGTGGATTATGAATCAAAGATTTTTGGACAGCAATTTTCAAGATTAAAGAAGACATACCTCACATTCTAAAATCTCTGGTACAAAAACAATGTAAGTAGGTGGTCTTAATTAAGTGTAAAATAGAAAAAGTAGTTATCCAGGTGCGATCGCTTTATGCCAGCTCGCTTAAAAATTCGGCTAACTGAGCCGGAAGAGGAAGAACTCTCAAAGTTAACTTA
>NZ_MJGC01000092.1 GCF_001746915.1 Desertifilum tharense IPPAS B-1220 | reverse complement strand
AAGTATTTTACTTGTACACGAAACAGAAAGAAAAGTCGCCATAGGGCATTGGGAGACTATAAACGAACGTGGAGACTGGATAAGACTTGCTTGCAAGCGTCGGTCTGCGAAACGTTAAGGAATCCTCGCTCCTTTAGGACGAGGAGGTATGTCAAGGGTTCAAGTTGCCAACGGGGAACGGACAATACACAATACAATGTCTGCAACATTGGTAAATTGTGGTTGTTGAGGAGAACTCAGGCGCGATGCAAACTCAAGATAGAGTAACCGAGACTGCCCTACAGCAGGGAATTCGGGCGAGTCAAAATTATCTCCTGTCGCTGCAAAACCCGCAGGGGTATTGGTGGGCGAATTTGGAATCGAATGCCACCATTACCGCAGAGATTGTCTTGTTACACAAGATTTGGGGGACGGATCAAAGCCGTCCAATGGATAAAATTGAGAATTACTTGCGATCGCAACAAGTTGAACAAGGCGGTTGGGAACTCTTCTATGGCGATGGCGGCGAGGTGAGTACCTCTGTTGAAGCGTACATGGCGTTGCGGCTGTTGGGGGTGTCTCCAGAAGATCCGGCGCTACAGAAGGCGAAGGCGTTTATTCTCTCTCGCGGTGGAATTGCTAAAACCCGGATTTTCACGAAGCTGCATTTAGCGTTAATTGGGTGTTACAGTTGGCGCGGAATTCCGTCCATTCCGCCCTGGTTGATGCTGTTACCCGATGAATTCCCCTTCAATATCTATGAAATGTCCAGTTGGGCGCGGGGGAGTACGGTTCCGCTAATTATTGTGTGCGATCGCAAACCCGTTTATCCACTCAATCCGGTTCTCAATCTAGACGAACTCTATACCGAACGCCCGGATTGGACAACGGAGGGATTACCCCGTAGTGGCGATTGGACGGATCTGTTTATCACCTTAGATGATGGGTTTAAGCTGGCGGAAACGTTGAACCTAGTTCCCTTCCGCGATGAGGGGATTAAAGCAGCGGAAAAATGGGTGTTAGAACGCCAAGAAGCTACCGGAGACTGGGGGGGAATCATCCCAGCGATGTTGAATTCCCTGTTAGCCTTGCACTGTTTGGGCTATGCAGCAGACGATCCGATTGTGGCACGCGGCTTGCAGGCGGTAGATAATTTTGGGGTAGAAACCGATAAGCATTACTGGGTACAGCCTTGCGTTTCTCCGGTGTGGGATACTGCTTTAGTGATGCGATCGCTCTGTGATTCCGGTTTAGCCCCCGATCGTCCAGAGTTGGTAAAAGCGGGCGAATGGTTGCTAGAAAAGCAAATTTTGGATTACGGCGACTGGAACGTCAAAAATCGTCAGGGAAAACCGGGCGCTTGGGCGTTTGAGTTCGATAACCGCTTTTACCCCGATGTGGATGATACCGCCGTGGTGGTGATGGCGTTAAATGGGGTGAAGTTACCCAATGAGAGTTTAAAGGATTCGTCCATCGCGCGGGCTGTGGCTTGGATTGCTTCGATGCAATGTACGCCGGGAGGTTGGGCGGCTTTTGATTTAGATAATAATCAAGATTGGCTCAATTCCTTACCCTACGGCGACTTGAAGGCGATGATCGATCCCAATACCGCCGATGTCACCGCCCGCGTTTTGGAAATGGCGGGGCGTTTAAACGTCAATCCCCTGACGCCTCAAGCGATTCAACGCGCTTTACGCTATCTAGAACGCGAACAAGAACCCGAAGGATGCTGGTTTGGTCGTTGGGGAGTCAATTATATTTATGGTACCAGTGGGGTATTAGCCGCTTTATCCCTGGTTGCGCCTCAAACCCATCGCCGTTCAATTGAACGCGGGGTGGCGTGGTTGCTGAGTTGTCAAAACCCCGATGGGGGATGGGGGGAAACCTGCTGGAGTTATAACGATCCCAGTTTAAAAGGTCAAGGTTCGAGTACCGCCTCTCAAACGGCTTGGGCGTTAATTGGGTTGATGGCGGCGAGTCAAGCCACGGGGGATAAGATGAAGACGGCTTGCGATCGCGGTATCGCCTATTTGCTACAAACTCAGCAACCCGATGGCAGTTGGTCTGAACCTGAGTTTACCGGAACGGGTTTCCCCTGTCACTTCTATCTCAACTATCACCTCTACCGCCAGCATTTCCCCTTAACGGCGTTGGGGCGCTATCAGCAGTTATTTGCCTTATCCTAAAGCTTGCTGATAGGCTTTCACCTTTAAATCGATTCCGGTAATATCGGTTCCGACGACAACCGCAGTTGCGCCGAAGTCTAAAGCTTGTTTCGCCATTTGAGGAGAGGCTATCCCCCCTTCGCAGATAATGGGAACAGACAGCTTTTCGACCATTTGGCGCAACAAGTCTAAACCGGGTGGCGTGAGGTGTTGGGTGGCTTGGGTGTAACCGAATAGCGTTGTTCCCACCACATCCGCCCCTAATTTTTCTGCATTCTCGGCGGCTTCTAGGGTGTCAATATCTGCCATTACGGGTAAACCCAATTCCTGATGGATGCGAGAGATCAGGGTTTCTAGGGTTTCGCCATTGGGTCTTGCTCTTAAAGTAGCATCAATCGCGATTATATCGGCTCCCGCTTGGGCGATCGCTTCTGCGTGCTGAAACTGTGGGGTAATATAAACGTCAAAGCCGGGAATTTGTTGTTTCCATAAGCCAATAATCGGCGCTTTGAGACACTGACGCGTCGCTTGAATATGCGCGGGGGTATCTAAACGCACCCCCGTCGCCCCCTGGTTGACTGCCGCCTGAGCCATTGCTGCGATAATAGGTGGATCGTGGAGGGGTGAATCAATGGGTGCTTGACAAGAAACAATTAACCCGTGCAATGGAAGCATAACTTGCAATTCGCTCTCGCGACTCCTGCGAAAACCGCCAATCCGTTAAACATTCCTCATTATCTATCTAAAAGAGGCGATCTTTGCCCTCTCAGCAACTTCCGGCTACGTTACAATGGCCCTATTGAGAGAAAGTACAATGTGGTTCTGAAAACAGCGATTACCGATGCGATCGCAACCTTGGCAGATGTTGAAACTCGCTTTCACCTCCAACGGACAGAAGACGAGGGGTTTTTTAGCGAATGGTATGAAAATTTACCCGAAATTACGGATACTCAGAAAAACGAGCTTGATGTTATTAGACGCCGCTATCTCTATCATCTCGCCGATGGGAGTCTCGCTGAAGGAACCGTAACTCTATTGATGGGTTCGCCTTTATTAGAAAAAGCTGGTTTGTACGATCCGCCCTTTAAAATGCGTGGAGAAGCCTCGGTTAATATTATTTTAGAACAGGGTGAGGATGCAGAAACTTTGCGAGGTCGGATTGACACCTTAGTGGTGCAAAATCAGTTTTGGGTAACGTTGCTAGAATCAAAACGGACGACCATTTCGGCAATGTCTGCTCTTCCCCAAACTCTAGCCTATATGATGGCAAATCCCCATCCCGATCGACCCGTGTTTGGTATGGTGACAAACGGAAATGAGATTATTTTTGTGAAGCTGGCTAGACATCAGTATGATGTTTCAGATATTTTCTCACCTGTGCCTTTGCGAAATCGTCTTTATGATGCCATGAGAATTTTAAAGCGCATTGGAAATACGATTGCGCTAACTTAACTTGCCTTGTGCCAACTCTACCTTGGGGCCCGAAGAGAATCGGCGGTAATGTTGTAGAGTTGATAGACTTGCTCGTCAATTTGGCGATTCAGGGCTTGAATTTGTCGGCGGATAGGGGTGGCTTGGGTGGCGCTGAGTTGGGGGTAAAGTTCGAGAAGGCGGTTAACCTGGTGAATTAGGCGATCGCGCTGACTCTCCTGTGCGATTACAATGGGAAGCGATCGCAACTGCGCTACCCCCACCCGCAGATATCCCCCCTGCAAGCGATCGCCCCCAAACACCGTGCGATAATAAAAGGTCATGAACTGGCTATTGAGCAACGCTAATAAGTAGCGCAAATCCAGGGAAGAGAAAATAATACAGGTAGACTTCCCCGCCAAAACATCCCCGTTCAGGTCGATAGCCGCCTCTAGAACCTTCGTCATCCCCGCTACAACCAATTTTGAACATTTTGCCTGTTCTAAGCGCCTTGGCGGTAATTCTGACAGGGCATCCTGCGGGATAATTGGGTAGCGATAGTTATCCCCCAGGTAACGCAGCGTCTTTTCTCCCCAGAGGAATTGATAGCGATCGATCGTACCGCTATTGACCAGTTTAAGGTCTAGGCGATCGCTATTGCCCTCGCGAATTAAGGCTTGAATGTGATAGGCTTCAGCAACTGTCGCCGCCCCTAAAACATCGGCGATCGCAGATAGGGGGGGGAACTGATTTTGCAAGCGATCGATTGCCACCACCGTAGCATCGGGAATAGACAGTTGCCAGGGTTGTTTGGGCGATCGCGTAAAGCGGCGATAGGCGAGATCGTGGGTATCTCCCGTTTGAATCTGCCGATCCGAATTTAACTGCATTTTCTCATAGCGCACCGCATCTTGGAGCGTGGGCGATCGCTTTTGTGCCAAATACACCACCGGATAGACAGCCCCCGGAAACACCGGAATACTAGAATAATCTCGAACTTGCAATAAACAATTCTCTTGGGATAGCAACCGCCTTGTACTCGCCGCATACCGCGCCGAAGCTAGCTTATTCGGCACAATAAAACTGGTCAAACCCTGGGGCTTGCATAACCTTAAAGCCAATTCAATGAAAATACAAAATAAATCCCAATTTCCCGAAGCCGCTTGGTAATGCTGCGTGCAATACTCTCGCCATTGGGGAACATGATGGCTCATCCATTTTGCATCGGCATAGGGGGGATTGCCAATCACGGCATCAAAGCCACCGTTGTCAAACACCTGGGGAAACTCTAAATGCCAGTCAAACTCCAGAATCGCGTTGCCCCATTTCACATTTCGGTCTAAGTTAAACGGGAGAGAACTCTGGCAACTTTGCCACACCTCCTGTTGTAAAAATTGCTGCGTTTTTGCGATCGCCACCCGATCGATATCAACGCCAAACAGGTGAGTTTGCACAATCGCTTGACATTGTTGCCAACTTAAAGGCTGTGGCGAGTGGCGGGTATACCACCAATGTAAATAGCGATAGGCGCAACGCAGAAAAACCCCTTCCCCACACGCCGGATCGAGAATTGCAATCTGCTGAATTTGTTGAGGAGTTTGGCTGGCGAAAAGTAAGTCTAGGGTATCGATGGCGATCGATTGCGCGATCGCTTCTGGCGTGTAACAAACTCCAATCGCTTGAGTTTGGTGAACCTGCATTAAATCCGATCGGGATCGACTCCCAACTCTCTTAATTTGGCAGCAAGTCGTTCTCGTTGCTGTTCAGCCTGCATTCGTTGCTGTTGTTCGGCTTGAACCCGTTCTCGATCGGTTAAATACCGCTGTCCGCTTGGGTCGAACCAATACAGCACCTCTCGTTGTACTGTACCCGATGTATAGTTACCCCGTCCAATCCCTAACCCAATTTCCGGCATCCAGAACGGTTCGCCAATTTGCTGGTGGTACTCGCCATTGCTGAGTTGATAGACTTCAAACGGCTGATGACGGTCTCGCTGCCAATAGTATGGGTTATAGATGACGTAGTAGAGAACCCCTAACTGCGCGTAGATTTGCAACTTTTGATCGTACTCATCCCCCGGCGTTTTAGACACCACCTCCAACGCTAGCTGAGGAACAATATTTTCCTCCCACACGGCATAGCTGAGGCGAGACTTGTTCCCCTTGCGACGCTGTACCCCCAAACTCAAAAAGCCATCGGGAATCACCGGAATCAGGTGACTGACGCCCGTGGTATGGTAAATTCCCATATCCACGCCAAAAAACCAATCATTGCGCGTCGCCCAAATCGATTCCAGCAGAAACAACAAGAGATTGGGGATAAAATTTTGATCTTCATTATCCACTGGCGTATCGTCCGAACAGGGGAGATCCTGAGTGCTAGGTAAGATGAGAGGAGGATCGAACTTCACCATCGGTCTTGCCCTCCTAAAACGAGAGTTCTCTGCTAGGCTAACGCAAAAACGAGCTTAACATTTCCCAAAAGCGATCGCCCCAGAATGCAGCGAGTAAGCCACACGCCACACCGGAGATTAAACCCGTTATCAGTACGCCTGCGATCGTTTCTGGCATCCAAAAGCCAATCCCAATCAAAATTCCAGCCACTGCACCGCAAACAAAACGCACCGTAAACCCAAGAGAATCGCGTTTTTTGGGAGAAGAGTTCATAATCTGAAAAAGCTCGATTGCGCTAACTTCAAGTTTCTCCCGATAACAAGGCAACCGTCAATTAAATGCACTACTCATCACCAGTTGCGTTGCCAGATGGCTATTTAAAGGTCGAGAGAAGTAGTAGCCTTGTCCCTGTTCGTAACCCAATTGTTGCAACGTCTGCAATTGTTCTGCGGTTTCTATGCCTTCTGCAACCAGATCCAGACCTAAATTATGGGCTAAGTTCACGATTGTATGCACAATCTCGGTTTCTCGCGAACTCTTACCCAAGCGTTTAACAAAGGAACGATCTACTTTTACCGTATCCATTGGAAAGTTTTGCAAGCGGCCTAGGGAAGAATAACCGATTCCAAAATCATCGATACATAAGCGAATTCCCTTATCGCGCAGTTGATGTAACAGGTTAATTTCTTCACTGGAACTTTCTAAAAAGCAGCTTTCGGTAATCTCCAATTTTAGGCTGTTGTGCGATAGGCGCATTTCCGTGCAAAAGGCTTCAATTTGCTGGACGAGTTCCCGTTGCTTAAGCTGTTTGGCAGACAGGTTAACGTGCATGACTAAAGGAATATTGGGAAATTCCTGTTGCCAATGGCTGAGTTGGCGGGTGGCTTCTTTTAAGACCCAAATTCCGACACGATCGATAATGCCAATCTCTTCGGCGGTGGGGATAAATTCAGTAGGGGCAACTCGACCCCGCGAAGGATGTTGCCAGCGCACTAAGGCTTCAAATCCTTTAAGTTCGCCAGTTGCCAGTCCGTAAATAGGCTGATATTCTAGGTAGAATTCCTGACGTTCGACAGCTTGACGCAGATCGGTTTCGAGTTGCAGGCGGGCGATCGCTCTAGCTTTACGTTCCGGCGTCAGCACTTGGTAGCAGCCGTGACCGGCTTGTTTGGCTTGGGACATGGCAATTCCGGCATCGCGCAGCACTTCGACAGGCGATTGATAGCCGATAATACTCAGCGTAATCCCAACGCTTGCCCCCATAAAGATTTCATAATCATTAATCTGAAAGGGGAGTTGGAACTGGATTTGAATTTGTTGGGCTAGCGCGATCGCATCCTGAATTGACTCAATCTGTTCCATCAAAACAATGAATTCATCGCCGCCCAAACGCGCCACCGTTGACATCGGACTGAGGCTAGCTTGCAAGCGCAGGGCGACATTTCTCAGCAATTCATCGCCAACGATATGACCCAAACTATCATTAATCGTTTTAAAGCGGTCGAGGTCAATGGATAAGGCGGCAAAGTGATTTCTCGGATTTTGATTCGCCGACTGAATCAAGGCCGGTAAATATTCCATCAACCAGCGACGATTCGGCAACCCCGTGAGGGCATCATGAAAGGTGGTATGGCGAAGTTTTTGTTCGCGGGCCAGAAGTTCTTGCTGCGTTCTTTGTAACTCGTTCAAAACGATGGATAGCTGGCTATTTCGTTCTTCGACTCGCCGTTCTAATTCCAGCAACAGCTTGAGTAACTGCGACTCGATATGAACGCATCCTTTCACTTCTTTCGTTAACAACTCAGTTTGTTCTTGAGTATTAAACATAAAAGCGTTTAGACGAATGTGAAACTGAACCTGGCGTAGCAGCGTTTGGCTATCTAAAGGTCGGGTGAGATAATCGACTGCGCCTAAGCTAATGCCTTTCACAATACTGTCAGTATCATCGGCTTCAACGATGAAAATCACCGGAATGGCTTGAAATTCAGTAAATTCTCGGATGGTTCTACACAAGGAAAGGCCCTGCTCTTGCACAGAACTCACTTGTAATAGAATGAGTACGGGTAACTCTTGGAGGAGACTTTCAATAGCCCCTGATTCGTGCGTAACAACCGTTACCCCATAACCTGCGCTGCTTAAAATCGGTAAAACAATTTGCAGATCGCTAGGGTCGCTGTCAATTAATAAAATTGTCGAGGAGGTAGTGCGATCCATGTCATTTAACCTCAGTGATCGAAAATTCAAAGGAGTTGGCTTGCAAAGGTCTGAAAAAAACATCACCAAAAAGCACATCTCCTGGGGCTAGCGGACTCAAGCTATGGCGGCTGTCAGGCAGAAGATAGAAGGTTTAAAGCTCGGTAGTTTCTCCCCTGCTAAGACTTAGTTTGCGGAAAACCCGCAAGCATTAGGGAGAAGAACGAGCTTTTAAGGAGAACTTAAATAAATTCCTGAGAATTACGATTGACAAGTGACGAAGTTCACGTATAAACACCGATCGAATAACTTGACATTTTCAGATTGTGGGGCTTTCCCTGAGAACTCCGATTAACCTCGCACATCAGCAGAGATCGAGTCACTTGACAGATTCAGGTTGTCGGGAGTTAGCGTAGAATGAATCGTCACATTGAGGATTTGTGATGTGACTGCCAACTCTCCCGCTAAGACCAAGCGCCATCGAGGATATATTCTGACTCCGGTGGGCGCGAAAAAGCTCAAACACCGGATTAGCGAGCTAGAAGCCACCACTGGAGTAAAATACAACCCGCCGAAAATTGCCGAACAGTCACAACTCATGAGCGCCCAAGGGCTGCATCCCACCACCGTCCGCAAAATCTTTCGGGGAAGTGGTGGAAGCGATCGCAGTTCGCTAGCGTTAATTTTTCAAGTTCTGGGCTTGGAAATGGAGGAATCCGATTATACACAGCCCGGTTTCACCGAAGCGATTAGCATTAATGCTCGCCAAGATTGGGGGGAAGCTGTTGATGTTTCGCTCTTTTACGGTCGCCAGCCCGAATTAACGACCCTGCAACAATGGATCGTCGGCGATCGCTGTCGCTTAGTCGCCCTGTTGGGAATTGGGGGAGTGGGTAAAACCGCGCTTTCCGTCAAACTGGCGCAAAACCTGCAAGACCAATTTGAATTTACCTTTTGGCGATCGCTCCGCCACGCCCCCTCCCTCGATACCTTACTCAGACAACTGCTGCAATTTTTTGGACAACTTCCCCCCACCTCTGCCCTCACGTCCCTAACGAGCGAACCCATCGGAGCCAACGGGATCGCTCAACTGATGGAAATCTTAAGGCGATCGCGCTGTTTAATCGTCCTCGATAACCTGGAAAGTTTGCTGCAACCGGGTCGTCCTGCCGGACAATACCGCGAAGGCTATATCGAATATAGCGAACTCTTGCGACAAATTGCCGAAACCCCCCACCAGAGTTGCCTAGTCTTAACCAGCCGCGAAAAACCGCAAGAAATCGCCGTGTATGAAGGCGAAACCAGCAGCACGCGATCGTTCCTCCTGGGCGGGTTAACCCCACCGGAGAGCGATCGCATCTTTCAAGCCAAAGGGTTGCGCGGTAGCCCCGATCAAATTCAGCAACTCAACCAACGCTATCAAGGAAATCCCCTGGCGTTGAAAATTGCCGCCACCTCCATTCACCAACTCTTTTCGGGGAACATCGCAGAATTCCTCGAACAAGGCATCATTATCTTTAACGGCATTCGCAACCTGCTCAACGTTCAATTCGATCGCCTCTCGTCCTTAGAACAACAAATCCTCTATTGGCTCGCCATCAACCGCGAACCTGTCACCCTCAACCAACTGCGCGACGACTTAGTTCCCCTCATTTCCCCAAGCCGACTGTTAGAACTGATTGAGTATATTGGCTGGCGTTCCTTAATTGAAATCCAAACCCCCAACGCCCACCTCCAGCAATTCACCCTGCAACCCGTCGTCATGGAGTATGTGTGCGATCGCCTGATTGAAGAAGCCAGCGAAGAAATCATCCAGTATCATCAAACCGCCAAAGGTCTAGACAGCTTCGATCGGCTTCGTTACCTTGCCCTACTCAAAGCCCAATCCCAAGATTATATCCGCCAATCCCAAATCCAATTTATCCTCGACCCCATCGCCCAAAAACTGACCGCCGCCTTTGGTAACGCCGAGCATCCAATCGCCGTACTCAAATCCATTCTCCAACTCAAAGCCCCCTTAAACCCCCCCGGATATCTTGCCAGCAACCTCCTCAACCTCCTAGTCCATCTGCAAGCCGACCTCAGCCATCTCGACCTTTCCGGCCTCACCCTGGCTCAGGCTAACCTGCAAGGCGTTAACTTGCGGTCTGCAAACCTCAGCCACTGTCACCTTGCCAAAACCGTCTTTAGCGAAACCTTTAGTCCGATCTACAGCATTGCCCTCAGTCCCGACGGCACGCAATTAGCAACCGGACATGGGGATGGCGAAATCCGGCTTTGGGAGGTCAATAACGGTCAATTGCTATTCAAAAATACCGCCCACACCCACACCATTTGGTCGCTCGTCTACAGTCCAGATAGTTCCTCGTTGGTCAGCAGCAGCTTTGATGGCACCCTGGGCATCTGGGACGCATCAACCGGCAGCGTGAAACACATGGTTATGGCTCACGCCGATTGGATTTGGGCGGTGGCTGCGAGTCCGGACGGTCAATGGATCGCCACGGGAAGCAACGATCGCACCATCAAACTCTGGAGTTGGGATCTGGTCTGCCAGCAAACTTGGGAGGGACACGCGGCGGGGGTGAGTTGCCTGAGTTTTAGTCCCGATAGCGCCACCCTAGCCAGCGGCAGTAGCGATCGCACCATTCGGCTGTGGGATCGCGATCGCTGTCGCATCCTCTACGGCCATCGCGAACCCGTTTGCAATCTCAGCTTTAGTCCCGATGGCGAAACCTTAGCCAGTTGCGAAACCGAACGGATTTTGCTGTGGGATATGGAAACCGGAGAATTTTACCAAGAGAGCGAGACTGTGGGTTTTGTGTGGTCGGTTTTATTTGCACCCAGTCCCAGCGCTGAGGTAATTTATGGCGATCGCGCTAGCTTGCAACTGTGGGATAGCGATCTAGAAACCCAACAGCAAATTTTAACCGGGTTTAACTCGCAAATTTGGGCGATCGCCACCGATGCTGGCGCTCAACTGCTGGCCGCTAGCGATAAACAAACCCTGAAACTGTGGAAGCGCGCCCCCGACTCGCGCTATCAGCTTTGGCAAACCCTCGCCAGCTATCATCGGGAAATTCGCGCCGTGAGTTGGCACGCCGACGGACCGATCGCCGGGAGTAGCGACGGCAACCTCAGCCTGTGGAATGCCCAAACGCGAACCTGCACGCACCTGTTAAGCGGGCATCAAGGCGCGATCCGCAGCCTAGCCAGCAGTCCCCACCATCAATGGATCGCCTCGACGGGTGAAGACCGGACGATCCGCTTATGGGATGCCAATTCTGGCAAAGCACGGTTGCCTTTACTCGGTCATAGCAGCCGCGTGTGGTCGGTGAGCTTTAGTCCCAATGGCCTGCTGTTGGCAAGCGGGAGTAGCGATCGCACCTTAAGAGTTTGGGAAGTCAATAGCGGTCGTTGCTTGCGAATCCTGAGCGGCCATCAAAGTTGGGTTCTCTGCGTTGCCTTTAGTCCCAACGGTCAACTCTTAGCCAGTAGCAGCGCCGATCGAACGCTGCGCCTATGGTGCGCTGCCACGGGAGAGTTGTTAAAAACCTGGCCCGTTGATGGGGAATTGGTCAGTTCGGTGGCTTTTACGCCCGATAGTCGATGGCTGGCTAGCGCTGGGGAAGATGGTACGCTGAAGATCTGGGATGTGCCAACTGGAGAGTGTCTTCGCACGTTGAGCGCCCATCAGGGTTTAGTTTGGTCTGTTGCATTTTCTCCCCTCTCCTGCCCGAACGGAGTGTTACTGGCTAGCGGAGGGGTTGACCAAGCGATAAAACTATGGAATCCAACCACAGGAGTGTGTTTGCAAGTTTTAAATGGGCATACTAGTGCTATCTGGTCTTTAGCTTTTAGTCCAGACGGTCAATCTTTATTAAGTGGGTCAAAAGATGAAACGCTCAAACTCTGGGATATGCATGATTTCTCGTGCCTGGAGACTCTGTGCCCCGAACGTCTCTACGAAAATATGCAGATTACCGGAGTAACCGGGTTAACCGATGCTCAACGAGACACCTTAAAGGCATTGGGGGCGATTGAGTCAAGCGTTTATTCTTTTTGATGAACTGCCGCAGATTGGGTTAAGTTGTCGATTTTTTTGCTTTTGACTTAACTGCTCGTTAACATCACTTTTGGTTTGCCTCTAGGGTCAGCACAAGGCTTATCTTAGATGGAACAACCCAGAAATTTCTAGTAATGCAGGCGTCTAGTTGTTTTCGGTGATTCTGTATCAGTTAAGCGTTGAGATGCTGTGTGTAATGATTATGGCTGATAATTTTGTGAATTTAGATCTACAAACTTACGAATCCCTGCAACAAGAATTGAGCGCCCTGCGCCAGCAAGTTGTTCGCTTAGAGCAAGAAAAATTTACGATGCCCTTTCAGTTGGCACGCCAAAGAACGGTTTTTAATGTTATTAGTAGTATCCGCGCCTCGTTAGATTTAGAACGCATTTTTCAAAGAACCGTCACAGAAGTTTGTCAGCTTCTCAATGCCGACCGGGTGGGAATTTTTCACTTTTTTCCAGACTCTGACTATGTTGAAGGCGCATTTATCTCAGAAGAAGTACAGCCCGATTATCCCTCGGCTTTGGCAAACCCCGTCCGCGATCGCTGTTTTGCCGAACGCTATGTTCCGCCCTACTCCCAAGGCAAAATCTTAGCAATTTCTGATATTTATCAAGCGGATTTAAACGAGTGTCATATCGAAATTTTAGCTCGCTTTCAAATTCGGGCAAACTTAGTGGTTCCTTTGCTTGTGGGCGAACAGCTTTGGGGACTGTTATGCATTCATCAATGCTCCGAGCCGCGCGATTGGACGCAGGAAGATATTAATTTTATGCAGCAAATTGCCGTGCATTTAAGCGTGGCGATTCAGCAAGCTGAACTGTTAACCGAGTCTCAACAAAAAGCCACTCAACTTCAACAACTCAATCAACAGCTCGAACAAAAAATTGAACAGCGAACTGGCGAACTCGATCGGCTCAATCAAGCGTTGCAAAGCGAAATTCAAGAACGCGCTAATGCCATTCAACAGTACCAGCAAGCGGACTTAGCCTTAATTCAAGAGCAAACTCGACTCAAGCAAATTGCAGCCCATTTACCGGGGGCGATTTTTCAATTTACCAGCCGTAACGGTGTTTGGACAATCGATTATGTCAGCGAGGGGATCTTTGAGTTGGCAGGCATTCGTCCAGCCGATATGATGCGCGATATTAACTACTTTATTGCGCGCCTGCATCCAGAAGACCTCGATACTTATATTGCCTCTTCCAATCAAGCGATTCATGCAACGGTTCCTTGGACTTATGAAGGGCGCTTGATTAAACCGAATGGGGAAATTCGCTCGTTTCAAGGCGCTTCTACCCCCATTCGCAACGAACGCAACGAGGTAATTTTCTGTGGCGTGTTGCTCGATATTAGCGATCGCAAACTCGCCGAAGCTGCCTTAAAACAACTCAACGAAGAACTCGAAACCCGCGTCAGAGAACGCACCCGCAAACTGCAACAAAGCGAAGCCCGCTTTCAAAAACTGGCGGCGAACGTGCCGGGAATGATTTGTCAGTTGCGCTTAGATCCCGATGGTTCGCGTTCGTTCCCCTATGTTTCGCCGGGATGTCGTTCCCTGTTGGAATTATTACCCCAAGAGGCGATGCAATTCTTCGACCTCATTCACCCGCGCGATCGCCATCGAGTGGAAGCCGCCATTGTCGATTCGGCTCAAACCCTCCAGGATATGAATGAGGAATACCGCATCATCACCCCTTCAGGCAAACTGAAATGGGTGCAAGTGGTGGCGCGTCCCGAACGACTCAACAACGGTGCAGTGGTTTGGGATGGCTTATTTATCGATCTGACCGAACGCCGCCAAGCCGAAGCCGAACGCGATCGCTTTTTTAGCCTTTCGCCCGATATGCTCTGCATCGCCGGTTATGACGGTTACTTTAAGCGCGTCAACCCTGCAATGGAGAAAATCTTAGGCTACAGCACCGAAGAACTATTATCAGCACCCCTGTTGCATTGGGTTCATCCCGACGATGCCAAAGCCACCCAGGACGAAATCGCAACCATGCAACAGGCGACAGGGGGGACGTTCTCCTTTGAAAACCGCTATCTCACCAAATCCGGCGGGTATCGCTGGCTGTCGTGGAGTTCGGTTCTGCTTCCCGAAGAAAACCTAATTTATGCGATCGCTCGCGATATCACCGAACGCAAACACGCCGAACAACTCCTCACCCATCAAAAACAACGCCTGTCTCTGCTGATCGAACAGTCTCCCGTTGCGGTGATTGAATGGGATTGCAACTTCCGGATCGCCGTTTGGAACCGTACCGCCGAAGCTATCTTTGGCTATAGCGCCGCCGAAGCCATCGGTCGCTACGCCAGCGAAGGGATCGGCCCTCACTCCCTAGTCGTAGAACTCACCGAGGAGATTGGAGAACTGCTGCAAAGTCCAACCGGCCTGCATAAAATTCACGACCATTCCACCAAAGAGGGACGCACCGTTACCTGCGAATGGCATAGTAAAGCCTTAATTGATGCTAATGGAAACGCTATTGGGGTTGTCTCCATCGGTCAGGACATCAGCGAACGCCGACGGGTGCAACAAGCCTTGCGTTATAGCGAAGAACGCTATCGCTCTTTGGTTGAAGCCACCTCCCACATTATTTGGTATACCGCCGCCAATGGTGAATTTATCTGCGAACAGCCAGCTTGGATGGGATTTACTGGTCAAACCTACCCGCAAATACAGGGTTGGGGTTGGCTAGAGGCCGTGCATCCCGACGATCGCCCCAAAACTGCCGAAAAGTGGGCAGCAGCCGTGTTAGCGCGATCGCTCTACAAAACTGAGCATCGCCTGCGCCGACAAGACGGTCAATACCGTTATATGAGTGTTAGAGCCATTCCCATCCTCAAACCCGATGGCAGCGTCCGCGAGTGGATCGGCATTCATAGCGATATTAGCGATCGCAAACTCGCCGAACTCAAGTTGCAACAAAAGACGCAAGATTTAGAAAATACCCTGCACGAGTTGCAACGCACCCAATCTCACCTCGTCCAAAGCGAAAAAATGTCTTCCCTCGGTCAGTTAGTGGCGGGGGTGGCTCACGAAATTAATAACCCCGTTAACTTTATCTATGGCAACCTCATACACGCCAACGAATACGCCAATAACCTGCTCTCGGTGATTCAAGCCTATCAAGCCCATTATCCCAACCCTGTTGACCCCGTAATTGACGCCATTGAAGCTGCCGATCTCGAATTTTTAGTTGAAGATTTACCCAAACTCTTACTATCGATGCAAGTCGGTGCAGAACGCATTCGGGAAATTATCGCCGCCTTGCGAAACTTCTCGCGCCTCGATGAAGCGGAATTCAAAAGCGTGAATATTCACGATGGCTTAGAAAGTACCTTAATGATTCTGCATAACCGTCTTAAAGCCAAGCCCGAACACCCAGAAATTCAGATTTGTAAAGAATACAGCGATTTACCCTCAATTGAGTGCTACCCAGGACAACTCAATCAGGTGTTTATGAATATTCTCGTCAATGCCATTGATGCCTTAGAAGAACGCGATGAAACCCGTTCTCTGGGTGAAATTCAACAAGATCCCAGTTGGATTCGGATTGCAACCACCGTCCAGAAGGCCACCCAAACCGTACAGATCGCGATTAGCGATAACGGCCCAGGAATTCCAGAAACCATCAAAAATCGGATTTTTGACCCGTTCTTTACCACCAAAACCATCGGTAAAGGTACGGGGTTAGGCATGACCATTAGCTACCAAATCATTACAGAAAAACACAAAGGCTCTTTAGAATGTTATTCTGCTTCCAATCAGGGAACAACGTTTATCATTCAATTACCTATCCATTTATCAACCTACCAAACCTTAGAAGCGTAAGCTTGAATTTTGGATAGCGAGCCGCCAAAACTGCCTTAAACAAGTGAAGTGCCTTTCGCTTGCAGAATATTGATTCTATCAGTACCTTATGTCTGCTCCTCTTTGTTCTCGGCGCTCGCGACCGATCTCCCTGTCTTGGGCGATTGGAGTCCCATTGGTCTTGCAACTCCTAGGAACCTTGGGTTTAGTGGGGTATTGGGCTTGGACATCCCGCCAAAATGCTGTTACCACCCTAGCGACGCAACTCATGGGGGCAACCAGCCTTGCAGTTGAGGAACGCTTAAAAGATGCGTCTCTAACGCCTGCTGCTTTAGAAAGCCTGCGGGTGAGTCCGTCTGGTGCCGTCTTCGTTCTCGATCCAGAAGGTTTGGCGATCGCCACCCCAGAAACCCCTAGTCCCCTACTGGAAAGCGCCACCCGTTTTATACAGCAGTTAGGGGGCGTATCTGCCATCCAGCAATCTCAACACTATCGCTATCAGTCTTATTTTTTGCAAATTCGTCCCTATCAAGATTCCCTGGGCGATCGAGGGGTGATTGTGGCGATCGCACCGCGTTCTGACTTCGAGCAGAGCCTTCCAGGAAACGCGCCTCTATTCTTAGGGTTGGGGATGGGCGCGTTGTTGGCGCTAGCAATGGCTCGGTGGCTGCTTCGGGTTCGCACTTCCCCAACTCAGAGTTTAGACGATCCCGGCGAGGAATTGCCCGAAAGTCCCTTGTTAGAAACCAAGTTGAGAACTTCAGAAGCCGAGATTCGCCGCTTTTTTGAAGGAATGACGGACTTGGTGCTGTTTGTGAACGCCGCTACCCGCAATATTACTGTTGCTCCCACCCACCCAGAGCGCCTCTACGAACAAGAGACGGAAATTTTAAATCAGACCATTGAGCAATTTTATCTAGAGGAGGGAGCGGAGCAGTTTTGGGCGCAGGTGAAGCTGGCGTTGGACACTCAGCAAGTAATTGACTTTGAATATAGTTTAAGCGTCCCGATTTCGCCCGACACTCCAGAATCTCAAACCTATTGGTTTGCAGCCAGTTTATCGCCCACTTCAGCCAATACCGTCGCTTGGGTTGCCCGCGATATCAGCGCCCGCAAAAGCGCGATCGCCGCCCTGCAAGAAAGCGAAGCCCGGTTTAGAAGTTTAGTGGATAATATCCCTGGGATTGTCTATCGTTGCACCTTTGAGGAGGGGCAAATGATGGAATACCTCAGCGAGACGGTGGAAACCATTACAGGCTATACCGCTCAGGAGTTAATCGGCAATCGGGTTCAAAGTTGGGTAACATTAATTCACCCCGACGATCGCGATAGCGTTCTTCAGACTATTCAGAGTGCGATCGCAGCCCTTGCCCCCTTTGTCTTGGAATATCGAATTCAGCATCGCGATGGTAGCCTGCATTGGTTATATGAAAAAGGTCAAGCCACCCCCGCACGCGGTAGCCGGGTGCAGCTAGAGGGGGCGATATTTGATATTAGCGATCGCAAACAAGCCGAAGAGAGCTTGCAAGCCTCCCAGCAACGGCTTTCTTTCTTAGTCGAACAGACGCCCCTAGCAATTGTGGAATGGAATACTCGCTGGGAAGTGGTGGCTTGGAATCAAGCGGCACAGAAAATCTTTGGCTACGAGAAATCCGAAATTTTAGGCCGTCAGGGGATTGAGTTAATTGTCCCCCAGCCAGAGCGCGATCGCGTTAAGCAAGTTTTGCAAGAATTGAGCCTGAAACAAGGGGGCAGGCATAATGTCAATACAAACATGACCCAAGACGGTCAAATGATTATTTGCGAGTGGTACAATACCGCCCTAATTGACGAACATCAACAAACAATTGGGTACGCCTCAATGGCTGTTGATATTACCCAGCGCCGCCAAGCTGAACTGGCTCTCCAACACAGCGAACAGTTCTTACGCAGCATTTATGAAGGCGTAGAAACTGCAATTTTTATCGTCGAAGTTCTAGAGGGCGGAGAATTTCGCCTAGGAGCCGTAAATCCAGCCTACGAGAGGCGTTCTGGCTCCCTAGCCTCCGAGTTGTGCGGCAAAACCCTATTTGAAGTCTTACCGACAGCGATCGCAACAGCAACCCTCCAGCATTGCCAAACCTGCGTCGCCACCGCAGCCCAACTCACCTACGAAGAGTGTTTCCACTCCAACCCCGACGCGCCAGAAACCTGGTGGTTAACCACCCTCAACCCCATTCGCTCCTTAGCTCAAGATCGGATCGATCGTTTGATTGGCACCTCAATTGATATTAGCGATCGCAAACAAGCCGAACAAGTGCTGCAACAACGCGCCGCCACAGAAACCATGCTGTTAACCATCGCCAGAGCCTTTTTAGACGAAGATTTTGACCGCGCAGTCGCAACCGCCCTCGCCACCCTCGGCGAATTTACTAACAGCGATCGCGCCTACCTGATGAGCTACGATCGCGAACGGGATGCCACCCTCACCACCCACGAATGGCAAGGTGTAGAGTTAGAGCGGGCGCTCTCCCCTCATCCCCCCATCCCCAACGGTCTTTCCTCCACCTGGTATAAGCAAGAACTGCTTGGCGGGCATCTCGTCCAAATTCCCTGTATCAGCGACTTACCCGTTGAAGCCAGCGCTTGGAAAACCGAAATGCTTGCCCATTCCATCCAATCTGTGATGAATGTGCCCATCACCTATCAAAATCAGGTTGTGGGGTTGTTGGGATTAGATACCGTTCGCCATCCCAAAATTTGGAGCGATGACGATATTCACTTGCTCAAACTCGTGGGTGAAATTATTGCCATTGGCATCGCCAGACACAAAGCCGAAGAAGCCCAAAAATCCGCCGTTGCTGAAGCCTTTGCCGCCAACCGAGCCAAAAGCGAATTTCTCGCCAACATGAGCCACGAACTTCGCACCCCCCTCACTGCCATTCTCGGTCTTTCGGAGGTGCTGCGCGATGAAGTCTTTGGCCCTTTAACCGCCAAACAGCACCAAAAGCTGGCCACCATTGAACAAAGCGGTCAGCACTTGCTGGAACTGATTAACGATATTCTAGATTTGGCCAAAATTGAATCGGGCAAACTCGAACTCCAACTGGTTCCCACCAATATTGAAGGGTTGTGCGAAGCCAGTTTAGCCTTTGTCCGCCAGCAAGCCCATCAAAAACAAATTGCCCTAAGCGCTAAAATTCCCCCCCGTCTGGGCAAAATTACCGTCGATGAGCGGCGAGTCCGGCAGGTTTTAATTAATTTACTCAGCAATGCCGTCAAGTTTACCCCCGAACAAGGCGAAGTTTGGATTGAAGTGCTACCCGATGAGGAGAATGAAGTCTTGCACTTCAGTATTGTTGATACGGGAATTGGAATTGCTTCAGAGGATATCAGTCGCTTATTTCAGCCGTTTGTCCAGTTAGATAGTTCTCTGGCTAAATCCTATCCGGGAACGGGGTTAGGACTGGCGTTGGTGCGCCAAGTGGTGGAATTACATCGAGGAAGCGTTAAGCTAGAAAGTCAAGTTGGAGAAGGCAGTCGGTTTACGGTATCGTTGCCTTGGCATAAGAGCGTTGAGACGGTGACAGCGTTGCCCCAACCCTTAGAAGAGCGTGCTTTTACTTATCCCACCTTGCAAAAAGTGCTGATTGTTGAAGATTCTCTCCCAGTGGCGGAACAGGTGACGCGCTATTTAGCAGAGTTGGGGGTGAATGAGGTGGCGGTTCACGCTTTGGGAACGGGAAGCCTGGATAAAGCCCTATTGTTCCAACCGGATACGGTGATTTTAGATTTGCAGTTACCCGACCGTTCGGGGTGGGATGTGTTAGCTCAGTTGAAAGGACACCCGCAGACTCAAGCCATTCCCGTCTTAATTATTTCCGTGGTGGATGAGCCTGGAGCTAGGCAGGACTTGGGGGCGTCTGAGTATTTAATGAAGCCGTTCTCTCGCTCGCAGTTTCAAATCGCTTGGCGCAAGTTGATGCGAGCCTCGCAACCCCCTGTGGAAGCGACTTCCGCAACGCAGGCCCCTTTGATTTTGATGGCAGAGGATAATGAAGCCAATATTTCGACGATTGTGGAGTATTTGGAGGTGAAGGGCTATCGGGTGGCGATCGCAATGACGGGCAAAGAAGCCGTACAATTGGCGACTCAGCTACGCCCCCATTTGATTTTAATGGATATTCAAATGCCGGAAATGGATGGTTTGGAAGCCACGCGGCAAATTCGTACCGAACGGAGTTTAGCCCAGATTCCGATTATCGCCCTTACCTCGCTGGCCATGCCGGGAGACGAGGAAAAATGTTTAGAGGCGGGGGTCAATGAGTATCTGGCAAAACCTGTTAGTCTAAAAAAATTAGTGAACGCGATCGCAGATTACCTCAAACCAATTAATGCAGGCCCCTAACAATAACTTTATAGCTGCTTCCCAAAAGCAAAATGTGATTTTGGCGATCGATGACGAGGAAAGCGTTTTTGAGGTCATCGAAGGCTTGTTATACCGCGAAGGCTACAAATTAGTCTATATCAACAGTGGCAAGGCGGCGCTCGGTCAAATTGATACGGTTGCGCCCGATGTCATTCTCCTCGATTTAATGATGCCAGAGATGAATGGTTTGGAAGTCTGCCAGCAAGTTAAGTCTAATCCGCGCTGGTGCCACATCCCAATCATTATGGTAACGGCACTCAATTCTAAGGAAGATTTAGCCCGTTCCCTAGATGCTGGGGCCGATGATTTTTTATCAAAGCCCATTAACAGCATAGAACTTCGCGCCCGCGTCCGCTCAATGTTACGAATTAAGCTGCAATACGATGCTCTCGTCGCTACTCAACGCTTGAAAACCTTAAATCTGTTTAATGCACTCCTTTAAATGGGGATTGGGAGTTGGGAGTTAGGATTTAGGGGGAGAAGAGGGTGGGGGGAATGCAGTGCTTGCTTTGCTCTGGGGTGCTGTTGCGTTAGCTTTTGAGGTTGTGGGAGATTGCTTAAAAAACAAGGGAAGGAATTTGAGGTTCCTTCCCTGGCTTTGGGTCTTGATTGTCTTTGAGTTTGTTTCTCAGCACTTGTTGCTGTTTTTTGAGTTGTCTGGCTCTAGCACTGCCGCCTTTGCCTTTATTATTTCTCCCCTCGCGGCGAGGAGATTCCCAACTTTTGAGTCTCATACGTTCTCCTAGCTCTCCCTAAGCTATACCCGTTGGATTGGGTCATTTCCGGATGGGCGGAGAGAGACTCGAACTCTCACGACCGAAGTCGCCACATTTTGAGTGTGGTGCGTCTACCAATTTCGCCACCCGCCCTTGGGTTCAGCTTTACTATCATACTCCATATTTTGGCGATTTAGCAAGCTTTGGTAATCTTGAGTTTGCGACCAGCGATCGATTTCCCTGGCTCTGAGGACGGGAACCGGGTGAGTCAGTTGTGCGGTTTGCGCTTGTTTGAGCAAAGCCCCAATTTGGCTATCGCTAATGGCATCGTAGGCGCGGGCTTGGGCGACGAAGGCATCGAGGTTTAATTGAGAGGCTAGGGTAGGAGAACCCCCGGCTAATTTCATCAACACAGACATAACAATTTTAGGGTCTTGAGAGACGAGCAAGGCAGAGCGATCGCAAGTAAACTCAGCACAGCGAATCCACTCCATCAACTGCTCCTGAAGCTGTTGAGCCACCACTGTACCCCAACTCGGTAGCAAACCCGCCCCCAAAACAATCAGATTCGCCAACGTTAAATAAACCCCATGATCGCACTTTAGGTGCCCCAACTCATGGGCAATCACCGCCTGAATCTCTTCAGGGTTCAGCATTTCAACTAAGGAAGTATGCATCACCATAAACGGCTGCTTACCGCGCATGGCAAAGGTATAGGCATTCGGTACCGGATGCTGGCGAATGTAAAGCTGAGGCGCTTCTAAATCTAGAACTTTGCAAGCTTCCACCAACAATTGATGCAGATGAGGTAATTGCTGGTCGCTGACTAAAATCGAAGACGCAATATTTTCTAAATAAAAGAACTGCTCTGCTAAAGGTGCTAGCAAATTTCGCACCATTAAATCTAATCCAGGCAGTTGCTTGAGCGATTGAGTCGCTTGTAAATCTAAGGGGTGGCGAAAATGATCCGCCTTCAAGCCAAGCAATAGGGTTTTAGCAGCAGGCATGGGATACCAACAAACCGGGAAAAACAATCTCACAGCCAGTATAGCGAGATTGACCCGGTTTTTGGGGAGCGTTCCCGCCCTGGAATTGGCGGGAATCTCTCTTGACATTAGGATGCGGGTTTGACCTTCGCCTCTTGGGGAGATGTTGCTGGCTTCTCAGCTTCAGTGGGAGAGGTTTGGATCGAAACGCGCTTGAGATTTGCACCCAATTGCTGCAATTTAACTTCTAGTTCTTCGTAACCTCGGTCTAAGTGATGCAACCCTTGAATCGTCGTTTGTCCCTCAGCCGCTAACGCTGCAATCACCAAGGCAGCAGAGGCTCTTAAATCGGTCGCCACGACAGGCGCGCCGGATAGGAAGGGAACGCCGCGTACAATGGCGAGATTGCCTTTAACGCGGATATCGGCCCCCATGCGGCTGAGTTCGGCCACATGGCGCAAGCGATTTTCAAACACGGTTTCGGTAATAACGCTGCTCCCTTCGCTCAAGGTCAGAAGCGCCATAAATTGCGCTTGCATATCGGTGGGGAAGCCAGGATAGGGCAGGGTTTCAATATCGGTCGGGCGGATGCTGCTTCCGGGGATAATTCGCATCCGGTCGGGAGCATCCATGACAATTTTGGCACCTGTCGCTTCTAACTTGGCAATCACCGGGGTGAGATGATCGGGAATAATCGGAGATAAGCTGATCTCCGAGTAAGTTGCAGCACCCGCAACCAGGAAGGTTCCCGCTTCAATCCGGTCGGGAATGATGTTGTAATCGGTAGAGTGAAGTTTGGGAACGCCGTTGATGATGATGGTGTTGGTGCCTGCGCCGCGAATTTGCGCCCCCATTGAACGGCAGAAGTTGGCCAAATCGACCACTTCCGGTTCTTGGGCGGCGTTTTCGAGGATGGTTTCTCCATCGGCTAGGGTGGCAGCCATCATTAGGGTTTCGGTTGCTCCAACGCTGGGGTAGTCCAGGTAGATTTTGGCTCCGGTTAAGCGCTGTTGGCGAGTCCGTGCGAGTACCACTCCTCGATCGATTTGCACGTCAGCCCCCATTTGTTGCAGTCCTCGGACGTGCAAATCTACAGGTCGGGCCCCAATTGCACAACCACCCGGTAGGGGGACGCGAGCGACACCTAGGCGCGCTAGCATCGGTCCCATGACGAAGAAACTGGCTCTCAGTTGGCTGACTAGCTCGTAAGGGGCTTGAGATTGGCTGATTTGGCTGGCGTTAATGTCTAAAATATTGCCGTTGCGTTGCAACTTGACGCCTAATGCTGCCAGGATCTCGCTCATGCGACCGACATCCACTAGCGAGGGAACATTGCGAAGACGGCAATCTTCTGGACAGAGGAGCGCACCTGCCATGATGGCTAGGGCAGAGTTCTTCGCCCCGCTAATGGTGACATGACCGCTGAGGCGAGTCTTGCCCCAAATTTGCAGGACGGACTCATCAACTTCATCACCTGAAGGGAGGGGGGTTGGCAATTTAGGTGCGAGAGTAATAGCTCTATCCTCCAGTGTTAAGGGTTGATTACCAAAATTTTCAAATTCGGTTTCGATTCTACAGGAAAGATTTAAAATGTGTAGCAATTTGGGGGAAAGTTCGTCAGCTTTTACCGCAAATTTAGGTAAATTTTGGTAGCTATTTCCTAGGGGGATTGACAACTTAGAGAAAATGCTGCATATTGGGAAATTGCGGTGTTAATCGCAAAACCTGCGGAACTGGCGGAATTGGTAGACGCGCTAGATTCAGGTTCTAGTGGCAGCAATGCCTTCGGGGTTCAAGTCCCCGGTTCCGCATCTCAATCCGGTTAAACCGAGGGTTAATGCAGATTACTAGCGCCCAAAATCCGCTTGTCAAACAGATTCGCAAGCTACATCAGGCGAAAGGACGGCGGGAACAGCAGTTATTTTTGTTAGAAGGAACGCATTTGGTCGAGGAAGCCTGCTCGGCGGGTTATCCCTTGGTGACAGCTTGTTGCACGCCGGAGTGGTTGGAAAAGCATCAGTTTCTCTGGCAGCAGGTGGAGCAAAGGTGCGATCGCGCCTGGGTCGTTAGCGAGGCCGTTATGAAAGCGATCGCCACCACTGTAACACCCGATGGAGTGATTGCTACAGCCCCGCGCCGTCAGCCCTTCTCTATTGCCGAGCTACTGCAATCTCCAATTCCCTTAATTTTAGTCTTAGAAACTTTACAAGATCCGGGAAATCTCGGAACCATTATTCGCACCGCCGCCGCCTCTGGGATTAGCGGTTTAGTCATCAGCACGGATAGTGTCGATCTCGATCACCCCAAAGTTTTACGGGCTTCCGCCGGACAATGGTTTCGCTTACCCGTCATTCAATGCGAAAATTTACAACAAGCTTTAGAAGAATTGCGCGCCTGCGGAGTGCAACTAGTTGCCACCACCCCCCAAGCAACCCTGACCCATTGGGATCTCAACTGGCAACAACCCACCGCTATTTTACTCGGTAACGAAGGAGCCGGCCTCAGCCCGGAACTCCTAGCAATAGCAGATACACCGGTCAAAATCCCCCTACATCAAGGGGTAGAATCTTTAAATGTGGCGATCGCAGCCGCCGTTATCTTATACGAAGCCCAGCGCCAACGCCGCTAGTGAGAATTCATAAACGCCTCAATATCCGCTACCGCTTGTTCGAGTTCATCCAGACTAAACCCAGGCGCAGCTTTAGGAGAAGAACGCTGAACAGAACGACTATTAGGCGCGTGAGGACTTGGAGTTGCCGCTTTTTGAGACTTAGCCTCCTCAGTTTTGAGTGTTTCCTGTAACTGATGGAGGGAGTCAAGAAACTCCTGTTCAGCAGCACTGCGTAAATCTCGCTGATTTCGATCCATATGCTTGACTCCTAAAGAATGGTTCCTCTTGCGATCAGAATGCCCAAGATTAACACCAGAGATGCATCCTACATCAATTCTTCATTGACAGTAGAGAACCTACGGACTGATTATAGAACCCCATGTTTTTTAGGTTTTCAGAGAATTCCGCAAAATCTCTAACTCTTCTTAAGTGCTGAGTGGGAGAAAGAGTGCTGAGTGTAAAGTGCTGAGTGCTGAGTGGGAAAGAGGATGGGGGGATGGGGAGGTGGGGGGAAGAGAGTACCCAGTTCCAAGTTCCGAGTGGGAAAAGAGTGCTGAGTGCTGAGTGAGAAGAGGATGGGGGGATTCAAGAGTGCTGAGTGCTAAGTTCTGAGTAGGTATCTAGGACAATAGCCCGTTCCTTTCTTCCCCAACCCCCAACTCCTAACTCCCAATTCCCATCTTCCCCCAACCCCCAACTCCTAACTCCCAATTCCCATCTTCCCCCAACCCCCAACTCCTAACTCCCAACTCCCTTCTTCTCCCCAACCCCCAACTCCT